>JBBSHC010000032.1:0-11672 GCA_038253425.1 Leptolyngbyales cyanobacterium
ATATATGGAGATATGTAGCCTCGATTACACTCCTCTGCTAAGTCGTTACGGTATGATTATTAAGAAATATTGCAGGGATGCGAGATGTCAGCGAAAGTAGTCAGTGAAAGCAGTGTGCACTTCTTCAAGTTCTACCTGGATGAAAAGGTACGAGAAGGACTGCGGTGGCAATTTCATATGTATGGGCTAGTTTCAGCCTTTGACCAACATAGCCCTCATTCTGCTTATAACCTTGCTGACGAGTTGACAAAAACTGGACGAGCCGTGCTAGTTACAGCGGCAGACGAGTGCTACAAGGTCTGGGTTCGCTTGAGCGCGATCGATGCGCCCTCTTCAGAGCTTTTGGTTTAAGGCAATGGATTCTCCGCTCCATCTGAGCCACACTGATTGTTGCAAGCTACTACCTTGAGCGTAGCTTTCAACCGTTGTGCTAGAGCGCGTTTAACGTGTTTGCCTGGACGGTGCAGCCTGAACGATCGCTGCCACCAGTCTGTCGATCGTTGGTCGCTTCAGGCACACCAAAAAACCAGCAGCGATCGCCTGCTCACAGCGTTTGTCGTTATCAGAATTATTTACTGCAATAATAGACACCCGGCTACCCCGATCCGTTTTGTAGGCTCTAACAACACGAACAAATGCGTTTGAGCGCGTCTGGTGCGGTTGAAGGTCGCAAATAATGGCATCTGGGTTGAAGTGGGGCAGCGCTTCCAGGGCATCTCGTTCGGATGCAGCGGTGCTAACGGTTGCGCCAACGTCTTTCAACTGTAAGCTGAGCCATGTTCTTGCTTGCACATCTGTGCTAACGATGAGTAGCTTGTATGACCGTAAGGAAACAACTGGCTGGAGAGAACGTGCGCTTGACCACATCGGAACGGTATCAAATAAACGTTACTCAGTAGCTTACTGAGATGAATCAAACGTTTGTTTTTCTCTCGTTTTAACTTGTGTATAAATTATTACTTAACCGTCTTGTGTGAAGCTTTGTTAAAGGCGTAAAGGTGGCACTATCTCACTCACCGACCTTAAAGGTTCCCACCGCAGGGCAAAAAGATAAGACCTGCATCTTTATTCTGAAGGAATGTTGCGTTTAAGCAATTCTTGTGTTGATTGCCACTAAACTTCTTTAATCTATTCTTAACGTTTAATGATGGAAAATGCTGTTGGCAAGCAACTGATAGCCAAAACTGGCGGAGTTTACCGCACCGTTGAGATCACGGAGAACATTACCTCTGTAATTCGTACAGGTGGTTCTACGATCGTCTCCTACAAGTCAGAGATGCTGAACGATTTGTTTTGTCCGTACCCAAATACTGCCCAAGAAGAGTAGGCTTAGCCCATTTGCCCACCGATTGAGAGGTGAAATGTCGCTGTTAGTGATCGGAGGTTTTTTGGCAAGACCAATCACTATATTTGTTACTACACAGCTACGACAACTCTGGGATGGTGCTTCGACTGCGCTCAGCACTCTAAAAGCGGTGGTTTGAGCAAAGTCGAAAACCGTCTATAAGCGTCAAGTCTTTTGTTATCAGGTTAATAACAGCGTTGCCCACTGTTTAGCCTCACGTCTCCGCTTTTTGAATGCGTCGTATTTTTTAGCCGTATTTTTCAGCCTACCAGCCTTATAGCCATAGCCATTCTGGTTAGGACGGGGTGCTGGGGTCATTGCCCCCACACCCCCTTTGATCCCAATGTCCTAAGCTCTGTGGCGGCAGCTATACAGTGAAGCTGGCTCTACTCAATCTTTTGATCAGGCTTTAGAGCATCACGAAAGGGAAATGAGTTTACCAATGCCCACGGTCCACCCTGATAGTGCCAAAGCAGTAAGCCTTCCCCTACGCCGTTAAACGGACGCCATGTATGGCTAAGTTGTGTATATAGTTGTCGGGCTTCAGCCGCGGCGACTTTGTTTTGGAGGGTGATGTGTGGTCGATAGCCCTGTCGATCTTGTCGGGTGAGCCATTCGTACCAGGTTTTTGCTAGCGATCGCTGAAGCTGCACTAACGCTGATGCCTCTAGGTCAACCGCAACCCCGCGACCTAAAAAGCGTAACGTTGGGAACTGCAACGGCAAACATGGAGTTTGAGCACAGAGCGCTGCAAGCTGTGGCTGAATCACCGCTTCACGATCGCCCGGTAAGGCGTGAAAGAGCGTGACATGAGCCGGCAAAAAATTTCTTTCCGGTGGAAAGTACTGCTGACGTAACGCATTCATCCGGTCAAAGGTAGCTTGATCCAATTTGAGAGTCAAAACGAGCGGTGGGGAAAGCGCTGCCATCGGTTAATTTGGGGATGCGATCGTGTTAGAAAACAACTGCACAAGTTTGGAGCCGCGATCGACAGTCAGCGATCGGTGATCAGCAAAGAACTGGATTTTGAATTGAGGCAGTGATTTGTTTGCTGGTTGTTAGTTTGTAGTCAAGACTGTTCGCTACTGCTTGCCTCCCCTTGCTTCCTGCTTCCTTCTCTCCCCTGCCCCTTACTCCCCACTCCCCACTGCCAAACCCCTCACTCATCAACAACTCGTCCTCTCATCGTCTTGATCTGCGATCGCTTGCTTTTGCTATCCAAACGCTTCCGTTGTGAACTGCGCGTTGGTTTGCTGGCTCGGCGTAGTTTGGGCAGTACGATCGCACGCTTAATCAGATCTTGCAGTCGTTGCAGGGCTTCTTCTCGATTTTGCTCCTGGCTGCGATGCTCCTGAGCCTTAATGACAATGACTCCTTCTTTGGTGATGCGCTGGTCATTTAGCTGTAACAATCGCTCTTTGTAGCGATCGGGCAGCGACGACGCCATGATATCAAAGCGCAGATGGATGGCAGTTGCCACCTTATTTACATTTTGTCCGCCTGCCCCTTGAGAGCGAACCGCACTCATCTCAATCTCATGCTGTGGGATGCCTACGGTATGAGAAATTTGCAGCATAATGCATCCATTGTCTAGACATGAGCCGCACTACACATTCAGCAGAGTGTGCTCGGATTCAATTCTCATTATCGCTCGACAGACCGCGTAAGGAAACGAAGCCGATGGATCGATCGCACGTCAATGTCTTTCAGCAGTTTTGGACGATCGCTCGTTCTTACTGGTCTGGGGATGAAAAATGGCAAGCCAGAGGGCTGCTGCTGGCGGTCGTGGTGCTTCTGCTGGCATACACGGGTTTGAGTGTAGTACTTAACAACAAGCGCGGCGTGCTGATTTCAGCTCTTTCTACCCAGGATGAGCCGCGTTTCTGGGAAACGGTCACTATTTTCATCGGTGTGCTGGTCATCTATGCGCCTCTGCTGGCGGGCTACACATATCTGCGCGATCGCCTTAGCTTGCAATGGCGGCGTTGGCTCACTCATCGTTTTGTTGACAGCTACTTTCGCGATCGTGCTTACTACAACTTGCAAAGTTCAGACACCGAAATTGACAATCCGGATCAGCGCATTGCCGAGGATGTTCGCAGTTTCACCCACGAATCGCTCACCTTTTTACTGCTCTTAGTCGGGTCTGTACTCTCGGTCATTGCCTTTAGCAGTGTGCTTTGGGGTATTTCTAAACCCCTCGTCTTTTTTCTGGTGCTGTATGCCCTGGTGGGCACTGTGGTCACAACTGCCGTCTTTGGTAAGGCGCTCGTCCGACTTAATTTTGAACAGTTGAAGAAGGAAGCCAATCTTCGCTTTAGTCTGGTACGTATCCGAGAAAATGCAGAAGCGATCGCTTTTTATCAAGGAGAGGAACGCGAGTCAGGGCAGGTGAAACAGCGCTTTCTAGACGTGTTTGAGAATGTCAAACGGCTGCTGGTGTGGGAATTGAACTTGAATGTGTTGACAAACGCGTACGAGTTTATTCCGTTTGTTTTGCCTGCATTAGTGGTCGCACCTGCGATTTTTGCTGGCGAAATGGAGGTGGGTAAAGTCTCTGAAGCACAGGGCGCTTTCGTCCGCGTCTTTTTCTCACTCAACGTTGTGGTTGCCCGTTTTCAGGCATTGACCACCTTTGGAGCCGGAATCAACCGCCTGTATACCTTTGCCGCGTTTTTAGAACAAACAGAAGCAGAGCAGGCGTCGGACAAACAAACAGAACAGACATCCGACAAACAAGCAGAGCAGACATTCAACGAGAAACCCAGAATTCAGACGCTTACAGCCGATCGCGTTGCTGTCGAGCACCTCACCCTGCAAACACCCAATTATCAGCGCACGTTGATTGAAGACCTCTCCATAGAGTTGGCTGCTGGACAAGGGCTTTTGGTCATGGGTCCCAGCGGTTGTGGCAAAAGTTCGCTACTGCGCGCGATCGCGGGTCTTTGGCACTCTGGCAACGGCACGATCGTTCGTCCTGACTCTAACCAGATCCTCTTTTTGCCACAACGTCCTTACATGGTGTTGGGCACCCTCCGCGACCAGTTGCTTTACCCCAACACGCAGTTTGAGGTTGAGGAACCACACCTGAAGCAAGTCCTGGAATGGGTAAATTTGGCTGATTTAGCTGAACGGTTTGGTGGCTTTGATGCCGAGCAAGCGTGGGCTGATGTACTCTCCTTAGGCGAGCAGCAGCGGCTCACCTTTGCGCGCTTGTTACTCAACAAACCAAATTACGCCATCCTGGACGAGGCAACCAGTGCGCTTGACTTGAGCAATGAGGAACGGCTGTATCAACACTTGCAAGCGATCGGAACGACTTTTTTGAGTGTCGGTCATCGCTCCACGCTGGCGAACTACCATCAATCTCTGCTGGAGCTTTCTCAAGACAAAACCTGGCAAATCAAACAAGTGCCCGCTCTGGTTAAAGAACAACCGGAGTTGTTTGAACTCCCCGCAAACATTTGAGGCTTTGTGCGATCGCAGCACCCACCTCGCTGTTGCACATCAACTTTCTAAAGCGTCATCTCTGACTGATAGCTGTAGCCACAAAACTTTAGGGCATTGGCATTCAAATGGGGCTGGGGTTTGCCTCAGCCAGTGGTTTCTCCGTGGCTGAACGCACGTTGAAGCCACTGCACCCTGTCCTAGCCAATATCGCTATGTCTATGTTCCCTGAAAAATTGGCAGTAGACCTCGAAAATTGAGCCAACTTAATGGGTTAAAAGCTTTGTTCTGTGTCTTTTCGCTTTGATTGATGCCATCCTCAAGACAATGCTTTTACAGCAATGTTCAAATGTACAAACCATATCGGATTAGCAAAAAACTGATCGCTGACCGCTCACTGCTCACCCAAAGCTGTGTTGTACTCAACCCAAAACCGCCATAAGTGAAGTTTGTGAGCTTCGCAGAGACCTTCAAACGATACTTGTGCTGCCTTGGTCACTTCGGTTAGCTACTTGCTGCCTCTGTTCAGTTGATTTGGGGTGTTTGTAGTCAAGTGTGTACGAAATGAGGTAATCTCCAAAAGATGAGGAAAGCACCCTTATTGCGCTTGCTTAGCATTGTGTTGTTGCTGGCTCTACCGCTATGGGTAGGTTGGTGGGCTGTCGAATTACTGCGTTTTCAGCAGCTTTCTGGTTGCCAATCGCTGAAGGATGTAGACAGTCAAGCGAATGATTCTGTCGCCATGACTTTTTATTGTGCTCAGCTAAGTGCTGGTCAGCAGACGGTAGACTCACTGACAGAAGCTATTAGAGCAGCGCGCTCGGTGCCGCATGATCATCCTTTGGCAGCACAGAGCGATCGAAAAGTAGAGCAGTGGTCGCAAAACCTGTTGGGGTTGGCTGAAGACTCTTTTCAAACGGGCAAGCTTGAGGATGCGATCGACACGGCGCGTCGCATTCCAGTCACAACTTCGGTCTATCGTCAAGCAGATGAGAAGATTAAAGTATGGCAAGCAGTTTGGGACAAAGCGCAACTGATCGACAGCGATGCTCAAGCGTTTGCCGATCGCGAGGATTGGGATCAGGCGTTTGAGAAGGCAAGAGCGCTACGATCGTTAAGTAATCGCTATTGGAATAGCGATCGCTATCAGGAACTGGTGCAGAAGATTCAGGATGCAAAGGAAGGGAAGGCGACCTTCGCGAAAGCGGAGCAAGAACGTAAAAAGAAAGCCCCATCCATTGCTGCCCTCCCGCCCGATCCACTTGCTAATTGGCAGCAGCAACAGGAGCGTGAAGCAGGCGCAAACCTTGACCGTGCTCGTAAGCTTGCCGCTGCTGGAACCGTCGATGGCTTACGTGCGGCAACCGATGCGGCTGGACAGGTTTTGTTTGGCACACGGCGCTACGAAGAGGCACAGCGCTTAATCGATCGCTGGCATGATCAGATGCAAGAGGTTGAGGATCGTCCCTATCTCAATCGAGCTGTTCAGTTGGCTAGCAAAGGCGATACGTCTTCTCTGCAAGCGGCGATCGCTGAAGCCAGCAATGTCAGCTTTGGCAGCAGCCTCTATCAGGAAGCGCAAGATAAAATTGGGCAGTGGACCGATCGACTCCAGGCGCTCAATCTTCAGTCTTATCCTGAACGACCAATCGGAGCAGCGAACGGTAGTCCCACCAACTATACGCTGCCCCCTGCTAAGGTGTCGGTACCGTAATACAGGGTTGGTAGACTAAGGAGATTTCAAAGCGTCGGATTTGCTAGAAGCTTCAACCTCAAATGCAACTTTCTGAGGTCTGTCTTCTAGCTTCCATCTACAATGTTGCAAAAACCTTGGTGGCGGCGGCGACTCCTGCTCCAGGCGTGCTACCTTCGTAGCCCAGTTCTTGTACGGTGGCTTCTAACGCGGCGATCGCAGCTAAAATATCGCGATCGCTGACAAAACCCAGATGCCCAATGCGGAAGATTTTACCTTTCAGGTGATCTTGTCCGCCTGCAAGGATAATGTCAAAGCGCTTTTTCATCACTGCGCGAATTTGCTCAGCATCAATGCGATCGGGCGCAACGGCTGTAATAGCAGGACTAGCCGCATCATCAGCCGCAAACAACGGCATCCCCATCGCTTGAATAGCAGCGCGAGTGGCACGGGTCAAACGCTGATGGCGGGCAAAAATGTTTTCTAACCCTTCCGACTGCATCATACGCAAGGCCGCCTGCAACGCAAAAAATAGATTGATGGGTGGCGTAAAGGGCGTTGTATTTTTCGCCGCATCCTTGCGGTATTTACCTAAATCCAGGTAAAAGCGAGGAAGTTTGGCGGTAGCGTATGCCTGCCAAGCCCTGGGACCAACTGCCACAAAACCGAGTCCGGGCGGTATCATATAGCCCTTCTGTGAACCAGATGCCACTACATCTAGACCCCAGGCATCAACAGGCACATTGTAAGCGCCCAAGCTAGTTACGGTATCAACAATAATGAGCGCTTCACCGTGGGCTTTGACGTGACGGTTGATCGTTTCCAGATCGTTGAGCACCCCGGTTGACGTTTCGCTGTGGGTGATAATGACAGCTTTAATGGTTTTCTCGCGATCGGCTTCTAGCGTTTCACGGAACTGCTCTGGATCGAGCGCTTGCCCCCATTCAGCTTTGATTGATTGCGCCTGAAGTCCGTACGCGATCGCTACTTCTGCCCAGCGATCGCCAAATTTACCGTTGCAGCCAACCAGTACACGATCGCCCGGACTCAAAAAGTTAATGATTGCCGCTTCCATTGCTCCCGTACCGCTGACGGTCAGGCTTAACACATCGTTTTGAGTTTGATGCAGCCACTTCAAATTCTCCGTCACTTCTGCCATGATTTTGGAGAAATCGCCGCTACGATGCCCAATCGGATGCCTCGCCATCGCAAGAAGAACTTGTTCTGGCACCGGGGTTGGACCCGGAATCATCAGCATTAACTTGTCGTCCATTGATCTGCCTTAAGAATCGAGAAAGCGTAGCTATGTTCGCTGCATATTCCAGGATTACATAATTTTTGAACTTTAAACCAACGACTCAAGGGGTCTTCTTGGTGATGGTAGCGATCGATGCAGTAAGACGCGGCTATCTCGTTCAAGGTGTCCCGTTGCAACAGCCATTGCGACAGTGAATCACGATCGCCGTGTTTTGTAGTTCCGGCGGCGAAGCAGGAAGTCGGGTAAATCAACTTTAGGTTCGTCACCGAGGTGGAATGTCGTCCGTGTGTCTGGGCTACCAGTCTCCGTTCTTTCGTCAGTGGTTTCTAGCAATGCTGCCAGTACAGCTAATAATTCAGCCGATGGGTCAGGTAGCGCTTGTTCTAGCAATTGCTTGAGCTTGAGTAGACCGCTCTGACTATGAAAACAGCGATCTTTCCAATGTTGAATGGCGGCTTCATACTCGCTAGACTGCTGTGCCTGGCGTAAAATTTGCTCTTGCATATCGGTCGTTTGGTTTTCCAGTGCTGCGATACGAGCCTGCTGGCGCTCGCGCTCGGTCTCAAGTTCCTGACACGCGTGTTGCAGCATTGCCTGCGTGGTTGTTTGCTTGGCAAGCTGTGCTTCTAAGGCTGTAGGTTTGCCCTGCGCTGTTAGTTGAGTGGGAACCACGTTAGAAAGCACGGTATAAGCATCTGTGTTGGCAATATCAGCGGCAGCGGTTGGTATACGAGCCTGTTGTAGGCGTTCAATCAGTACCTGCTGTTCATAGAGTGCCGCGTGTGCTTGTTGAAGTTCGCTTTCTAACTGCTCTAAAGCAACCTGGCGTTCCGTCAAGATTTGTGAGAGTGCGCTGACCTGTCTGTGAGCTTGTTCCAGACGCTGGGTCAAGTGCTCGGCTAACGTACGGGCATCCAACGCTTGTAATTCTAGCGCTGATGTTCGCGCTTGTTGTTTGTGGAGGTCTGTTTGCAGGTACTCTAGCTGTTCCTCCAACCGCTGTTGGTATGCCTGCACCTCAACGCGATCGTGGGCAATTTGAGTCCGCAGATGGTCAAGCTCACTTTGCTGTGCCTGAGTCAAGGCTTCCATTGTTGTTAAAAGCTCTTGCAGAGCGCGATCACGTTCCCGCGTTTCCGATCGCTGCGCGTCTAAGATCTGTTGCTGTTGCGTAAGCTGTAACCTGAGCCGAGCAATCGCCTGCTGTTGAATATTGGAAATGTCTTCGGTTGATGCTAACTGAGCTTCTAATAGCTGCTGGTCTACCACTTGCCGTCGCATCTCGCCCAAGGAGGCAAGGGATTGATCAAGCGCCTGCTCCAGGTGGCGGATCCGTTCAGTTTGTTCATGAGCCTGCGATCGCGCCTGTTTTAGCTCGGCATACAGCGATGCCTGTTCTTGCGCCCAATGCTGCTGTAAGTCTGCTGTTGTTGGCTTTGCTAACGCATCGAATAAATTGGCATCAAGGGCACTGACACTGGAATGGGCAGACACGTCAACATCTAAATAATGCTTGAGTGGCTCGGCTGCTTGCGATAGCGGAGTATCTGTTTGAGCGATCGTGTTTGCTGCGCCTGTATCCAGCGTGTCCGTTTCGTCAGCGTGTCTAGCCGCCGCCGACAGCGAACTCAAAGCTAGGTTCGGTTCAGACACACAGGACCTCCCGAAAACGATTGACCAGACCTCGTGGCGAATCCCTAAGCTGACAAGTCTATACTCCAGAATGCCTAAGCCTGCAAACAGCTATCAAGGCGATTAGAAGCCGCAAGTCTTAGCGTCTCTTTTCAGCTTTCTCATTTCTTCTCGCTCATTTTTTACCGCCGAATTGCCTCTAACTTAATCGATCAGATGAACGATTGCCATAGTGCGTCCCATTGATCTGCAAAGTCTCCTTTTAACACTGACTTCTAGCAAATACTGTGCTAAAAAACTGTGCTACTAACAAACAATTTTATTCTTTTTGCAAGGTTAAAGCCGTGTCGGCTAGCTCGTCGGTTGCCAGAATCTTATTCAGCGACCAACGGTATTCAATCGGTAGATTGTGGCGTTGACAGGTTTGCTCAAGCTGCTTTTGCAGGGCAATTGCTTTACGAAGCGTAATAATAAGTTGATGTACCTGCTCTTGCACAGGCGATCGCTGCCCCACTGCAACCACCGTTTGACGTTCAAGCAACTGAAGCAGTAATTCGTAATGAATGTGTGACGGAAGCGGAATGGGTTCCATGAAATCTGGCTACCTTGTGAATCAAATCAACGAGAATGAATAAAGCTAGGACAATGCCTCGACCTTGCTTGTCATACAAGGCGTTGTCCGTTTCAGGCGGGGCTTACCCCATCACTACTAGGAAAAACCACTGGGGTTAGAGGCGTGCTGAGGGGCATGACCAATCAACTCCGCTAAAGCGATCGCTGGATCGGGCTGTTTGATTAAAGCCTCACCAATTAGGACAGCGCTGGCACCAGCGGCAGCGACCTGTGCCAGGTCATCAGGGGTGTGTAGTCCTGATTCGCTGACAACGAGGATATTTCGCGATCGCAACTGCTCTCGGCGCTCGTTTAGCAGCCGACCTGTCGTTTGTAGATCGACCCAAAAATCCACCAGGTTGCGATTGTTGATGCCAATCAAATTAACGCCCTCAAGTGCTAAAACGCGGTCAAGTTCGGTTTCGGTATGCACCTCGATCAGCGCAGTCATGCCCAGTGTTGCCACAATCTTGAGAAAGTATTGAAGGTCTTTATCTGACAAGATCGCTGCAATCAGCAGGATGGCATCTGCTCCGTTGACCCGCGCCAGATACATCTGATAGGGATAGATGATAAATTCTTTACAGAGCAAAGGGAGGTTGGTGACAGCGCGAATGTGCGCGAGATTGTCAAAGCTGCCCTGGAAGAATTTTTGGTCGGTTAGGACAGAAAGACAGGTTGCGCCGCCCTGTTCGTAAGCACGAGCGATCGCCACGGGATCAAAGTCTTCGCGGATGATGCCCTTGCTGGGAGAGGCTTTTTTTACTTCAGCGATCACGGCTGGATGAGTCTTACCGTGCTGGAGAGCCTGCAAAAAGTTACGCGGCAACGGTAGCTCTTTTACCTGCTTTTGCAATTCTAGTAAAGGCGTACGCTCCCGCAATTGGGCAACTTCAATCTCTTTCTGCCAGACGATTTCTTCTAAGATGTGTCGAGGAGCTGCATCAGGCACATTTGCCTGGTAGCGCAATAACTGCACAGAAACCGCAGGATTGGGTGGACGACGACGGATCTGCATTCGGTAGCTTGGGCGTAGGTTAAAACAAGTGAGCCATCAAACCGTGTCTGACCACGATTCAAAAGGAGGTGCGATCAAAGGAGGTGTGATCAATACTTCTGATAGCGTAACCTAACTCTGGAAAGGCACGGGGGAGAAATGTGTCCAGTGGTACAAAAATGGTGCGCTTTTTTGAGGGGTGAGGGGAGAGGAAGGAGGGAAAGCGCGGGGCGAAGAGGAGCAGGAGAAACGAAGGACGTTTTACGTTTTATTGACTGCTGAATGCGTGACTGATCAGTCTTGAGCCTTCATCCCTTATGCTTCACCCTACTTCCCGCTCCCTCTAATGTACGGTCACTGCCCGTTTGTATGCTTCGTCTAACACTTCTGAGAGGGTGGGATGAGCATGAACCAGAAAGGCAAGATCTTGAATGGACTGGCGCTGAGCGATCGCGTTTGCCGCTTCTTGAATCAAGTCAGAGGCGTGGAGTCCGAAGATGTGAACGCCCAGCACTTCGCCTGTATCCTGACGGTAGATAACTTTGGCAACCCCATCGGTTTCACCTTCGGCGATCGCTTTGGCGTTCCCCTTGAAATAGCTTCGTACAGCGGCAATTTCAAAGCCTTCGGCTTTGCCCTTCTCTTTGGCGTTGGGTTCAGTCAAACCGACAAAGCCAATTTCGGGATG
>JBBSHC010000033.1:0-11620 GCA_038253425.1 Leptolyngbyales cyanobacterium
ACCCTTCAGCCCTTAGCTTATAGCCTCCAGCCTTCAGCCTCTTATAATCCCAACGTCTGAGCGCTGACTCTATCAACTAACGTTCAAGGTTGGGAAAGTTTTCACTGCACAGAGCGCGATCGACTGTCAGCCGCCTCCACTTCTACAACTCCCCGAAACATATTCATGCCGCAAGTGAAGGGATAGTGACCCGGTTTGGTGGGTGTGAATTCTACCGAGGTGGTCTGATTGAGGTTGAGATCCCGTGCGATGTGGAAAGCGGGAAGTAGCACGGTTTCGAGGCAACTACTGGGATCTTTGCGGAAGAAATTAAGCCGCACGGGTTGACCCGCACTGACTGTAATCCGGCTGGGTTCATACCCCCCATCGACGGTGATGGTGAGTTCCTGCACGCCCTGCGTTGTGTCTGCCTTTTTTGACTGATTTTTGCTGAAGAGAAACCACCAGAGTTCTAGCCCCACGAGTGCCACACCGCCTGCCACAACACCAATTTTTAGTCCCAGAGGTTGCTCAAGGCGACGAAACCGAGTGTGCTCTGCTGCTGGGGGAGCCGTCGGCATCTGGGCGTTGGCGTCTGTGCCAGGGAGAAGCGCAATGCTAGGTACCAGACCCATTACCAGACCGATTCCTGCAAGGTTGGCAACGATCGTTTTTCTGCTCTGCGTTTTTCTGCTTTGCATGGTCAGGCTCCTTCAGGATGATGCGGTTGTTTTGGGTTGAAAATTGCGTAACCGCAGGGCATTTGTGACAACGGAAACCGAGCTAAACGCCATTGCACCCCCAGCAATAATGGGACTCAGCAGCCACCCAAAGAAGGGGAACAAGATGCCAGCCGCGATCGGAATGCCGATAATGTTGTAGATAAAGGCAAAGAAGAGGTTTTGGCGGATATTTTGCATGGTGGCGCGCGATAGTTGAATGGCGGTGACGATGCTTTGCAGATCGCCTGAAATGAGGGTGATATCGCTAGCCGCGATCGCCACATCTGTACCCGTGCCGATCGCAATGCCGACATCTGCCTGCGCCAACGCTGGTGCATCATTAATGCCATCGCCCACCATTGCCACAATTCTGGCTTTAGTGTGTCTGGCGGTGTGAGAGCGTGTGCTTTGAAGCGTGGGATCACCAGGGGCACGATCGCCTGTGCCGCTTTGGAGCGATGCAATCACGGCAGCTTTCTGGTCAGGGCGGACTTCAGCAATGACGTGTGAAATGCCCACTTCACGCGCGATCGTTTCAGCCGTGGGACGGTTGTCGCCTGTCAGCATGATCACCTCTAACCCTAAGCGCTGCAAGGCTTGAATCGCTTGAGCTGACGAGGGTTTGATCGCATCGGCAATGCCCATAATGCCTTGCACTTCACCATCGATCGCCAGCCAGATCACTGTTTTGCCGATCGCTTCCAATCTGTCTCTGTCGGCTTCTAGTGCGTGGGTTGCAATACCCAACTCGTTAAACCAGCGCTGTGTACCAATTTGCACCAGCCGATCGGACACGGTGCTCTGAACGCCACTACCCGCGATCGCCTCAAAGTCCAGCGCAGTAACTAATTCAACCTGTTGAGCCTGTGCGTAGTTGACGACTGCTTCCGCTAGGGGATGTTCGGAGTTACGTTCTACGGTTGCCGCTAGACGCAGTAGTCTGAGTTCATTGCTGTTGGCAGTACCTTGCGTGGTCACAAAATCAGTAACGGTCGGCTTGCCCTGCGTGATGGTGCCCGTTTTATCAAGCACAATGGTCTGAATTTGATGTGCCAGTTCCAAACTCTCGGCACCTTTGATCAAAATGCCGTTTTCTGCCCCCTTGCCCGTACCCACCATGACCGATGTGGGTGTGGCTAAACCCAACGCACAGGGACAGGCAATAATCAGCACCCCAACGGTGGTGATCAGCGCCAGGGTGAGATTGCCCATCGCCAGAAACCAGATGACGAAGGTGGCGATCGCAATGGCAAGGACGACCGGAACAAACCAGCCCGTTACCTGGTCGGCTAAGCGTTGAATGGGGGCTTTTGACCCCTGAGCATCCTGCACCAGTTTGACAATCTGCGCCAGCACAGTGTCGTTGCCAACGCGGGTCGCACGAAACTTGAAGCTGCCTGTCTTATTGATAGTGGCTCCAATCACGGTGTCGCCCACCTGCTTTTTGGTGGCAACACTCTCGCCTGTCACCATTGATTCATCGATTGTCGAGGAGCCTTCGACCACTTCCCCATCCACCGGAATCTTTTCACCCGGACGCACCACAACGACATCGTCGATTTGCACCGCTTCGATCGGCACGTCTATTTCTTGTCCATCCCGGCTCAGGCGAGCAGTTCTGGCTTGCAAGCCAATCAGCTTCCGGATCGCGTCTGAGGTTTGACCCCGCGCACGATTTTCAAACAAGCGTCCCAACAAAATCAAGGTAATGACGATCGCTGCCGTTTCGTAGTAGAACTCTGGCATCAAGCCTTGATTGACGAGAAATTGCGGGACGAGCGTGGCAAAGAGCGAGTAGAAGTACGCCGCACTCGTTCCTAACGCAATCAATGTATCCATCGTGGCAGCATGACGCTTCAACGCTTTCCAGGTGTTGCGGTAAAAGGAATAACCACACCAAAACTGTACGGGAGCCGTTAAGACGAGCTGCAACCAGGGATTTGACAGCCAACCAGGGATGAAAGGCAATTTCCAGCCAGTCATCGCCGACAGGGAACCGACTACTAAAATGAGGCTGACGATCGCCCCCACCCCAACCTTGCGCGTTAGATCGCGGGTTTCGGCAGCACGAGCCGCTTTTTCAGCATCGTCTTCCCCCGTCATGAGCGTTTGTGCTTGCAGTGAAAAGGCGGAGTAGCCTGCCTCGCTCACGGCTGCCTGAATTTTTTCCAGATCTGTCTTCTGGGCGTCATACGTGACGGTAGCTTGCTCAGCGCCAAAGTTTACCTGGCTGGCACTGACTCCAGGTACGGCACGAATTGCGCCTTCGATGCTATTCGCACAGGCGGCACAGCTCATGCCCCGTAGTTTGAGATTGACGGTTTCCATGCTTCCCTACCTCGGTTAAGTGACGGAATAGCCAGCCGCTACGATCGCTTGCTTCATCGTGTCTTCAGGCGTTTGTGTTTCAATGACAACCAGTTTGGTCTTGGGATCGGCTTGTACGGTAGCAGTCGCATCGACTGCCTGTACTGCCTTCGTGATGGTGTTGCTACAGGCAGAGCAAGCCATATCGGGTACGTTAAATTGCAGTGTCATGGTGTAAATCCTTTTGTAACTAGCTTTAGCTTGGAGCCTCTAGTGGACTGGAGAGTCAAGTGTCAGATTTAAACTGTTGCCAGCGCTCTGTCCAGCGACTCGGTTGGGTGGATCATCGCCAAGTTTGGACAGATGGTTTGGGCAGCGATCGCGGCGGATGGGTGATCTTGCCAGCCAGAGAGAACTCCGTTTAATTCGGTACGGAGAATTTCTAAGGCTTCAATCTGTGCTGTAATCTGCTCCACTTTGCGTTGCAGGTTTTGCTTCACCTCACCACAGGGCAGTTGACCCTGATCATGCACGTTGAGAATGACCTGGATTTCGTGCAGGCTTAACCCCAGCGCTTGCGATCGCTTAATGAAAGCCAGCCGATTCAGCACGGTCGGCTCAAACAAGCGGTAGTTTGATTCAGAACGATAAACCGTGGGTGAGAGCAGCCCAATTTCTTCGTAATAGCGAATGGTTTTAATGGGTAGACTACTGCGTGTAGCCACTTCCCCAATTTTTAGCAGCGTTGCCGTTGTGCTGACGTTCATTTTTCTGAACCTCTGAGCCGTTTGCGATCGGAGTATGCGAGTACCCTTCTTCTATTCTGAAGCCTCCAGTTTGCTAGAAGGTCAAGACCCAGAAAGAATCTGCTCTGGCTAATGCTGAAAAAGAACACCGTTCTGTGGTGTTTGGCTAAGTTAATTGTGCTAACCGTGCTCGATCGCTGTCTACAGGCTTAACAAACGGACCCGTAGCCAACCATTTTGGCTGTGCATCCCACAATTTGTGGGAATCACTACCGCTTCCGCCTACAATTTACAGCGCGACAATTTACAATTAGTAATGGTGCCGTGAGCGCGGCAACGGATTTTTTCATGTTTCAAGTGCCCGAAATCCAGCTCGCACTGGCTACAAAAGTCATGCCGATTCCCTCTGAGTCATCCTTGCAGGTGGTCACCACGGTTTGTCGCATTTAATCTAGAGAGCAATATGAAAGACCTCACTCGTTATCGAAACATCGGCATCTTCGCGCACGTCGATGCCGGTAAAACCACCACAACTGAACGAATCCTGAAACTGACCGGTAAGATCCACAAGATCGGTGAGGTGCATGAAGGCGCGGCGACGACAGACTTTATGGAACAAGAGCAAGAGCGCGGCATCACCATTCAGTCTGCTGCGACAAGCTGTTTCTGGAACGACCACCAGCTCAACATCATCGATACCCCTGGACACGTTGACTTCACGATCGAAGTGTATCGATCGCTCAAGGTGCTCGACGGCGGCATTGGCGTCTTCTGTGGCTCTGGCGGGGTTGAACCGCAGTCAGAAACTAACTGGCGCTATGCCAACGATTCTGAAGTGGCGCGGCTCGTCTACATCAACAAGCTCGACCGCACCGGGGCAGATTTCTTCCGTGTGGTGAAGCAAGTGGATCAGGTGCTTGCCGCCAAGCCATTGGTGATGGTGCTGCCGATCGGCGTCGAAGAGAAATTCGCTGGCGTGGTTGATTTGCTCACACGCAAAGCCTGGATCTGGGATGATTCGGGCGATCCGATGGGCTACACCATTCAAGAAGTGCCTGCCGATATGGTCGATCAGGTCGAAATCTACCGCGAACAGTTGATCGAGTTAGCGGTGGAGCAAGACGACGACATTATGGAGAAATACCTGGAAGGGGAAGAACCAGATATCGACTCTCTGAAGCGCTGTATTCGTAAAGGCACCCGCGATCTTGCCTTCTTCCCCACCTACTGCGGCTCGTCCTTTAAGAATAAAGGCGTACAGTTGGTGCTGGATGCGGTGGTGGATTACCTGCCCAACCCAATGGAGGTGAAACCCCAGCCCGAGGTTGATCTCGAAGGCAACGAGACGGGTACGTTTGCCATTGTTGATCCCGAAAAACCACTGCGGGCACTGGCGTTCAAAATTATGGACGATCGCTTTGGCGCGTTGACCTTTACTCGCCTCTACTCCGGTACCTTGTCTAAGGGCGATACGGTGCTCAACACCTTTACCGGAAAGACGGAGCGGATCAGCCGTTTGGTGGAAATGCACGCCAACTCTCGTGAAGAGATTGATTCGGCTCAGGCAGGCGACATCATCGCGATCGTCGGTATGAAGAATGTCCAAACCGGGCACACCCTTTGTGATCCGAAGCATCCTGCCACGCTAGAGCCGATGGTCTTTCCAGAACCCGTGATCTCGATCGCGGTGAAACCAAAAACTAAAGGTGGCGATGAGAAAATGGCGATGGCGCTCATCAAAATGGTGCAGGAAGATCCGTCGTTCCACATGATGACCGATGAAGAGAGCGGCGAAACCATTCTGAAAGGGATGGGTGAGTTGCACTTGGACATCAAGGTTGACATTCTCAAGCGCACCCACGGGGTCGAAGTGGAAGTGGGTAAACCTCAAGTTGCCTACCGCGAATCGATCACCAAGCGCCTTGAAGATGGTTACATCCACAAGAAGCAGTCGGGTGGTTCGGGTCAATACGCCAAAATCAACTACATTCTTGAGCCAGGTGAACCGGGCAGTGGCTTCCAGTTTGAGTCTAAGGTCACAGGCGGCAGTGTGCCCAGAGAATACTGGCCTGCGGTCGAAAAAGGGTTTGCCAGCATGATCGACAAAGGTGTACTGGCTGGGTTCCCTTGCCTCGACTTGAAATTCACCTTGACAGAAGGTGGTTTCCATCCGGTTGACTCGTCAGCAATGGCGTTTGAGATTGCCGCCAAATCTGCTTATCGGCAGTCAGTTCCCAAAGCTGCACCGCAGTTGCTGGAACCGATTATGAATGTGGATGTGTTCACGCCAGACCATTACATGGGCGATGTCATTGGTGATCTCAACCGTCGCCGTGGCATGATGAAATCCCAGGAAACGGGTCCCACAGGCGCTCGTATTAAAGCAGATGTGCCGTTGAGTGAGATGTTTGGCTACATCGGTGATCTCCGCACTATGACCTCTGGTCGCGGTCAGTTCTCGATGTCGTTCTCTCATTACGCTCCTTGCCCAAACAACATCGCTGAAGAGGTCATTAAAGAGGCTAAAGAGCGTCAAGCTGCTTTGTAGCCCTCGGTTAAACCCATCTATTCATTAGAGGGCGTTAACGGTTCCCGATCGACGTACGGTTGATCGGGAACCATTTTAAAATTTGCGTACGATCGGGCTTCTTGTAAAGCGTTTGGCAGTCCGTTGATATCAGCTTGCTATGCAATTTTCTCTGCCCGCAGAAGTCATTCTGAGCCATTCTCGTTCTACGCTGGGGCATCTTTACCTGGATTGGAGTCCTCAACCGGGGGCACATTTGGAGGTTGAGGGGCAAACCTACCTGGTGCTAGAACGCAGGCATCGCTATTTGCTGCACTCAGGGAAATATCGGCTACACAAAATTGCGCTCTATGTACAAAAGTTTGATGCGTCAGCAGAAGGAAGTTTTGTAGACGGACGCTGGGTGATTGGAGACAGCACATGTTTTTACAATGCCCGATCGGAGGTGCTGCGCTGTGCCGTTAATCCCATAGGACCGTGCGATCGCTGCACCCATTATCAACCCGCTAAGTGAGCCTTGAACGGCAGTGGGCAACCTTTTGGCGATGCTTTCAGGTGACGTTGACCCAGCGTCCAGCCTTGTTTGACTCCTGCGCCAGATCCATCAAGCGTTGAGAGTACACACCTTCCTGTAGCGATGGCGCGATCGCACGTCCGCTATCGATGCCCTGCACCCAGCGATCGATGATTCGCATAAAGGGCGCAATCCGTCCGTCTGCAAACGTTTCTGCAAATGCCAGTCGCTTGGGGATTTCTAACTCCTTTAACGGCTCGCCCTGATGACTGCCCCAAAGCTGAAAGCCATGCACATAGTCCTTTTGATTGCTGCTGCCGAGAATTAACGTGCCGCGATCGCCATACACCTCTAGCCAGTGCCCCCGTCCTTGATAGGTGGCTGCACTCAGGCACATCTGGCAGGGCGTACCATCTGCCAACTCTAGTAAAATCATGCAACTATCATCGGCATCAACGGGCTTAAGTTGCCCAGTTGCAGGATCGGGACGTTCGGGTACCGCCACACTCAGCCGAGCGCACAGTTGCCTCACCGGACCAAACAACCAGGCAATGTAGTCAAACGCATGGGAGCCGATCGCGCCCAGTGCCCCACCGCCTTGATCCTTACGTGCATACCAATTCCAGGGACGAGAGGCATCTGCACGGCTTGACACCAGCCAATCGACTTTAATAAGTCGTGGTTTGCCGACGTACCCCTCCGCCAGTAGCTCCGCCAGATGCAACCATGCCGGAACGCAGCGAAATTCAAAATTGAGATTGGCAACGACTCCCTTTGCGATCGCCAGTTGCTGCAATTCCAGTGCTTCTCTGGCTGAAAGCGTCGTCGGTTTTTCGAGCAACAAATGTTTCCCTGCGTTCAACACTGTTTTTGCTTGCTCGTAATGCAGAAAAGGCGGCGTCGAGATGCTCACACCCTGCACCTCCGGCAGCGCCACCACTTCCTCGATCGTTTGGCAAGCATGAGGAATCTGATACTGCTGGGCAAGCGCCTCTGCCTTCGCGCGATCGCGGTGATATACAGCCACAATTTGCGTCCGAGGATGCGCCTGAAACCCAGGAATGTGAACCTTTTGCCCAAAACCTGTACCAACGATCGCCACACCAAGAGTGGCTTGAGTAGAAGAAACCATGTGTAAGGATTTGTTGATTGTTAGTTGTTAGTTGTTAGCAGAAGTTAGGAGAGCGGAGGATGCAAGGGAAGCAGGGGAGGCAAGGGAAGCTAGAGTTAACTCAAAACTCAAACTTTTATCCTTCATCCCTCATCCCTCATCCTTCATCCCTCAAACCCTATACCCAATTTTCGTTACTATTGCAGGTAGAACGAGAGGAACCGCCGATGTCTCCAGAATTGGCAATTGAGGCTGACCTGTCGCCAGACATTAGCCCAGATATCAGTGAGATGGTGATCGACGGTGATGAACCAGAATTGGCAATTGAGGCTGATCTGTTGCCAGATATTAGCGAACTGGCGATCGAAGACGATATTCCTGTGGATAATCTCATCTCTGAAAAGCAGCAGCGCTTGTTGACCGAACCACTGTACAGCAATCTGTCTGCCTTGGGTGCGCGGACATTTTTGCTGGCAGCTAATGTGGGCGTGTTTTATGCGGTACGTCAGCCACCTTTAGTTCCTGATGTGTTTTTGAGCTTAGATGTGGAAGTGCCACAGGACTGGCGTGAGAAGAAAAATCGCACCTATTTTGTCTGGGAGTTTGGTAAACCGCCCGATGTCGTGATTGAAATTGTTTCTCATAAAGAAGGCAACGAATTGGGCAGCAAGCTGAACGACTATGCCCGTATGGGGGTCGCTTACTACATTGTGTTCGACCCACTGGAACAGTTAGGCGATCGACTGGTGCGATCGTTTGAGCAACGGGCAGGACGTTATCAGGAAATGACTGCCTCTTGGCTAGACGCGATCGGTATTGGCTTAACGCTTTGGGACGGCAAGTTTGAAGGCAAAGACGATCGCTGGTTGCGCTGGTGCAATGCCGAAGGTATCGTGATCCCTACAGGAGCCGAAAACGCTGAACAAGAGCGTCAACGGGCAGAACGCGCTGAAGCAAAAGCGGCTGACCTCGCAGAACGGCTGAGGGCAATGGGGATCGATCCCGACGCTTAGGTGAAGAATGTATGGCTCGGACTCCTACGCTATCCTACGATCGCGGTACCCTTATCCTTCATCCACCGCCAAGCGGCAAAGAATGGATCGATTTCGCGACCTGGGACGATCGCATTGAGCGCTTTCGGGTGCCAGCGATGCAGTATCGCCACCTTGTCATGGCATTGCGGGCAGCAGGCACCGAACTGGACGATCGCGCCAAAGCCTTTCGTGATGTTGAACTTGTCCCTAAGCTGGAAATGGAACCCTACCTCCACCAGCGAGAAGCTCTGGCAGCGTGGGTTAAAGCGGGACGAATGGGCTTGGTGGTCTTACCGACGGCGGCAGGCAAGACGTATTTAGCGCAACTGGCAATGCAGGCAACTCAGCGCAGCACGTTGATCATGGTGCCCACGCTGGACTTGATGCACCAGTGGTACGCCCATCTTGTAGCAGCGTTTCCTGATGTCGAAATTGGGCTGCTGGGCGGTGGTTCCAGAGATCGCACCCCGATTCTCGTCTCCACCTATGACAGTGCGGCGATTCATGCGGAAACTCTGGGCAACCAGTATGCGCTGCTCATTTTTGATGAGTGCCATCATTTACCCAGCGACTTTAACCGTGTGATTGCCGAATACGCGATCGCACCTTACCGTCTGGGTCTCACTGCCACGCCCGATCGCACCGATGGCAGACATGAAGACCTAAATACCTTGATTGGAGCAGAGGTTTATCGCCGCAGTGCTGAGGAACTGTCAGGTACAGCGCTTGCTAAGCATAAAGCGGTGCAAATAATGGTGCGATTGTCAGAGCAAGAACGCGATCGCTACGATGAACTGACTCAGCAGCGCAATCAATTTCTGCAAGACGCCAAAATTTTTCTGGGTTCTGTCCAGGGCTGGCAGCGCTTTGTTCAGGCAAGTGCTCGCTCCAAAGCGGGACGGCGAGCCATGCTGGCACATCGGGAAGCGCGTGCGATCGCCTTTGGTACAGAAGGAAAGCTACGGGTTCTGGCAGATCTGCTGGCAACCCACTATCCCGAACGTACGCTCATTTTCACAGACGATAACGCGACAGTTTACCGGATTTCCCAGGCGTTTTTGATTCCTGCCATCACCCATCAAACGGGCGTCAAAGAACGGCACGACATTCTCACCAGGTTCAAAGCAGGTGAATACCGCACCCTGGTTGCTTCACGAGTGCTGAATGAAGGGGTTGATGTACCCGATGCAAGCGTGGCGATCGTGCTTTCAGGTACAGGCTCCACCCGCGAACACATTCAACGGTTGGGGCGCGTGCTACGCAAAGGCAAAACTCCCGATAAGCTGGCATTGCTTTATGAAGTGGTGGCAGAAGACACAAACGAAGAAAACGTTTCCCGTCGCCGCCGGGGACAACCCACTCGATCGCAACCTCAGCCCCGCCAGTTAGAGTTGGTGCCGACCCCAGTACCCTACCCGCGCACACCTGCAACGATGCCTCATGCTGCCGAACCTCAGTCTGATTGGACGATACAAGAGTTTTCAACCCCAGAGATTCAGCCTGATATGGAGTAACTTACAGCCGCTTGCAACCAGATACAGTGAATGTTCTAGTCCAAATGCCGTAGCCTTTTCACTACTGATATC
This sequence comes from Leptolyngbyales cyanobacterium, assembly GCA_038253425.1. Classification (GTDB taxonomy): domain Bacteria; phylum Cyanobacteriota; class Cyanobacteriia; order Leptolyngbyales; family Leptolyngbyaceae; genus Stenomitos. The sequence continues at coordinate 10,527 of JBBSHC010000033.1, forward strand.
TGATGATATCTGACTCCTAAATGCTGCTGCCCAAATGCCGCTGTATGAAGTAACCCACACGATCGCAAGAGGCATGACACGTTCTGTCTTGAGGCTGTATGGAAGCAATGGATGGCACTCGATCGCTTGTTTTGCATCTCTCAACACCATGACATCAAAAATTATGAGTTCACTGCTGCTAAACGCTTGAGAAGCAGGATTTTAAGTTTTTTGCAATAATAGGTACACTTATCTCTAATCCCTAGCCTATCTCTATGCGTTTTAATTCTGTATTTGTAGAAATAGTATGTAAAGGCTTAATGGCGTTATCGTCACCTTAGACATAGAGTTGCTGCTCTTGTGAGTCATAACGCAACGTTTTGATGGTTTTTAGCCGCTAAATCCCCCGATGGGAGGATGTTTTTGGCAAAAGAAACGGCACTCAAAAGCAATAGTTTCTTGCCTAAAGATGCAAAGTCATTGCAGTTAAAGCGTTGGCAATAAAGCCGAACAATGCCTGACTATGGGAGGTTTCCTTGTCCCATTCGTTCGATTAAGTCATTACTTGATGACGGTAGCGCTTTTTCGGTAACGACTCTAAAGCAAGTTGTTACAATTAGTTATTGATTTATTTTTCTTACAAATACTAGGTCTTTAATTTTTATGGCTTATTCAATGAGCCGTCTCTCAATTTTTGTAGACGGGAACAATATGTTCTATGCTCAACAAAAAAACGGCTGGTTTTTTGATCCCAAACGCGTGCTGGAACATTTCACGAGTGCGCCAGACGTCACTCTGATCAATGCTTATTGGTATACAGGGCTGAAAGATCCGCAGGATCAGCGAGGGTTTCGAGATGCCTTAATTAGCTTGGGCTACACCGTAAGGACGAAAATCCTGAAGGAGTACTACGACGACAACTCAGGACGCTATTCGCAGAAAGCGAACCTGGATATTGAGATTGTAGTCGATATGTTTAACACGGTTGACCAATATGATCAGGTGATTTTATTTAGTGGAGATGGTGACTTTGAACGAGCGATCGAGCATATTCGCTCTAAAAACACTCACATTACGGTTGTTTCTACCGAAGGTATGATTGCGCGAGAACTCCG
>JBBSHC010000034.1:0-11606 GCA_038253425.1 Leptolyngbyales cyanobacterium
ATAGCGATCGTCGTTTAACAGGCTGCAACGCTCACGGATAGATCAAAAAAAGCACCGTCGAGTGCTCGTGTTTGTGGCGTTCAGTCTCTGAAATTTCATCTTTCTTTAAGCAGTGCCAGCTTTAAAGTGAGTAGACACCCTAGCAACTGGTAGCGATCGCAGTCATCAGCCGCTTCAAAAGTTCCCGCTGCGTGTTTAATAAAGATTATGTAAAATGGAATATATGTTTTATAAAACTTATGAGAAGCGAGCTTGTGGGGCACTTTAGTGCTGATGCAAAAGCGTGTCTCTCTCTGTTTATAGGCTTTATCGCTTGTTTGAGGTGCTAAAGGGCAACGGTGCCAGTAGCAGAAACATGGAATGGAGTGAGTCGAAAGGATTGTCAAAATGCATCAACGAATTGGTTGCCACAAATAAAACTGGCATTAACAGACTTGGAACCTGAAAGCGCATCTTTTAAGGTCTAAAGTCGAAAAGTTTACGGTTCAGGGTCTCTGCCGAGCGAAAAACAAAACGTACGTTTCGAGAGAACAGCAGAACCATATGTCTAGACAGCGAATAGAGTTAGATCCTGGAAATGCCGCGGTAGTTAACGAACTGGTTACTCTAGGTTTTTTTAAAACCCCTACTATTGCCGCTAATTACCTTCTCGCCCTGATTGGTAAACGTGCCTTGCACCGACTGCGTAGAAAACTGAAGCGGCGTTTGCAAGAACATAACGAGCAACAGCGGTGTGCCGAATAAGCAATCTGATCGCTGTGCCTTTAAAAAGGCACAGCAGACATTCAAGGTGCATAGTGCCGTCCGCTCGCTCGGCTCCTAAAGGAGCAGCACCACTAGTAGAGGGTAAAATGACCGGAGAGAAACAGTCTAAGCCGACGCTTCATGCATCAACATTCCGCCGCTTGCAATCATCATCAGCCTTCGCACGATGCTCAGACCAAACAAACCCAGTTAGCGATCGCGCTTCTGTTAATTGCGGGCTTTGCCGTTGCAGAGCTTCTAGTGGGACTAGCCAGCAGTAGTCTGGCATTGGTCGCCGAAGCGGGACACATGGCATCTGACAGTTTCGCACTAGCGCTGGCATTGCTGGCAACCTGGATTGCTCAACAGCCTAAGCGTGGTGGGGCAACCGAGGCATTTATAGGCGGTGCCGTTTCTATGCCCACCGTTTCGCCAAAAACCGCCTGGGAAACATGGGCAGCATTGATTAATGGCTTGGGATTAATCGTCCTTGCTAGCTGGATCGCGTGGGAAGCAATCCAACGACTGCAAACACCACCCTCCGCGATCGCCAGCCTGCCCATGCTAGTCACGGCTAGCGTTGGGTTAGCTGTGAACAGCGTCAACATTGCCCTGCTTCATCGTGGCAGCAATCACGACCTGAACCTGCGGGGTGCCTTTTTGCATGTGTTAGCCGATGCCCTTAGCTGTGTTGGCGTTATTATCGCTGCGATCGCAGTCACTGTTTTTCACTGGCTTTGGGTTGATGGAGCGATTAGCCTCTTTGTTGCTGCCCTTATTTTTGGAGGCTCCAGCTCTTTAGTGATGCAGAGCATCAAACAGTTGAGAGACGGGCATAACATTATGTGAGCAGTTGGGCACAATGATTCGGGTTGCGTTGGTCAGAAAGCAGCGGCTCCACTTAACCCGTTTTTCCGCTCCTAAGTCGGTGCCCTGAATCGATTGCAAGAAGGGGGGTGGGGCTTCGCTCTCAGCAGTGGGTTTCACCCCTCCAACCCAAAATTATCTTTTTATTACACCCACCTACTTACGCTTCTTATTACTTCACTCACAACGCTCCATCGCGTCGAATTGTGCAGAACTTGAGATATTCGGGCACTCTAGTAAAAAGAGTGTCTACAATTGAACTGCATTGGGTCTTTGGACGATCTGACCAGGTTCACTTAATCTTTAAACTATCAGGGTAGTAAAGTAGACGGAGTAATTAAAGTAGAAGGCACAGGCATGGCAGGTGTTTAACTATTGATCGAATATTGATCGAAAGACCGCGATCGCAGTCATCTACACATTTTTCTCAGCAAAGGGTGGCAGCCATTCTTTCAGTTGTCAACGCTTGTTTGCCTCAAACTTGGCACTATAGCAACGCACCAGAGTATCCGCGATCGACGGAACATACGCCTCCCGAAGCAACCCTTCCCCGCCCATGTCAAGGAACCGAATTACTTGAAAGCATCGCTGCTGTCAATCACATCTGACCTTGCATAGCCCCATTCTGCTTGCCAGTAGAAACTTCATGGAAAACGACTTACTGACATCAGACCTGAGAGGACAACGCACACTCGCCACAGTTGTCTTCACAGACTGCGTTGGCTTCAGCGCCAGAATGTCAGTTGATGAAGACCATACACTTGATCTGATTCGGCGCGACCTCAAGCAGATGAAGCAGACTTGTGGGCAGTATGAAGGTCGGGTGTTGAAATCAACCGGTGATGGCTTGCTTATGTGCTTTATTAGCGCTGTCAAAGCCGTCGAATGTGCGATGGAAATTCAGAAAAGTATTGCCGACAAGTCTGTCAAGCTTCCGCCTGAAGACGCGCTCGAACATCGCATTGGCATTCATCTAGCGGATATGTTCATTACTGAAACCGATGTCATGGGCAACGGGGTCAACATTGCGGCACGCTTACAAACCGAAGCGGAACCAGGCGGTATCTGCATCTCTCAAACGGTTTACGATGTTATTAAAGCTAGCCTGCACGTTGAAAGTGAGTATTTGGGACCACGCGAATTAAAAAACATTCGTGAGGTCGTACCCGTTTACCGCATCTTAACGTCGCCAGAGTCAAAAATTCTCAACCCTTATACGGTAGCGATTCGCAACCTGGAGCAGAGCCGCAATCTCCTTCGGATTAAAAAGCTGCTGCTCTACGCGTGTAAAAACACCTGGGAGAGTGATCACAATCAGCTAAATTTACTTAATTTATCTGAGCAGATCCAGGACGTAATGGCGCTTGCACCAACACCAGAGCGATTGAAATTTTTTCTTGATGCAGCCGTCAGAAAGCTGAGTAAGCCTGCTGAATATACGTTGATTGCTAATATCATCACTAAAGAAGTCAGCCGACTTTACCCGACTGTTCCCAATCAGGATGACGATCCAACCTGCTACAACCTTGCCGAACCGCAGTCTTCACCGCACATCGTCAATGCCCTCTATGATCAGATTGCTGTCGCTTTAGAAGCTACGGGCAATGGAGCGCGAATAAAGAAACTTGCCTTTTACGTCTGTCGGCGACGCTGGGAAAATGATCAAAGCCGCTTAGATAACACTCGCCTGCAAGATTTGCTTGCCGAGCTACACCAGTCTATGCCTACGCTAGAACGGTTGACGATCACGATCGAAGGATTTGTTCAAACGTTAAGCAAACAGGCGGAGTACACTCTTCTTGCTAATGCCATCATTAGTCAGATGCAGAGACTATATGAGCCGCTAGAAGCCAGTCTGCCCAGCGCTCCACCTCCCGCTATTCCTGCTATTAGCACCCGTCCTCCTGAAGTCGTAGCGCCTTTAGAGGCAGAAATTGTCGCTGCGTCTGCACCGCCACCGCCACCCCCACCAACCGCAGCGGCAACCTATGCCTTGATTGTGCAGGCACTACAGGCAGACCCAAATCTGTTGCGGCTTAAAAAGTTGATGTTCTACGTTTGTCATCGCAAATGGGAAAATGATGCAGCCAAATTAGAAAGCCTAAATTTGGAGCGTTTAATTCAAACTCTGCACCAGATGACCCGTACATCAGAGCAACTGGAATCAGCGCTAGAGGCTGTTGTTAAAACCCTCAATAAACCAGATGAATACCGCGCGATCGCTCAAACGCTAATCACTAGCTTCGAGCGGCTCTATCCTAAAGCGCAAACACCAAACGCCCCAGTATCACCTCTTGTAGCGGCTACGCCTCCAAAGGTTGCCATGAAGCTAGACCTCAAATTGCTTCATGCAGAACAGCAGACGCAAGAGCCGGAGCAAGCGATTCAAACGATCAAGAATGCATCTCAAGAGCGACAGCTTGCTGATTCAAGTCCCCCAGTTGTGCAAGACTCACCGCTGAGTCTGTTCGACTTTCGGCTAGGCATCATGAAGTATGCCAACCCTTTACTCGTCAAAATTTTGATCTTTTCCGCTTTGCATAGCGATTTTGGCTTTACCGACCAGGATTGGAGTAACCTCAAACGGCACGAGCTAGACAGTCTCCTACGACATCTACTGGGGATCTGCAAAACGTATACCGACCTGGAAGCTTGCCTTTATGCGGCAGCACGGCGATCGACATCGGCTGAAAGTGCTGTGCAGACTGCCGATGTCATCATCAAATGCTTACGTCCTTTCTATCTACACAGTAGTTCCACCCGCTTACCAGGTAACCCTACTGAACCCACGCAAATCAAGCTTGATGACTTTGAGGAAGCGACCCAGGGTTTTGCCAGCTTTACCGATGATGATGGTCATACCCGTGTATCAGAGCCAACAAGGCTAATGGATAATTCACTGCAACTGCCAGAGAAACTTCCAAGCCCGCACACTCGGTTCACTGATGATCTAGACGATACTGACGATACTGAAAACGCGGCAAACCAAGCATCCTAAAATCTACCTCTGGCTGAGGCGTTAAAGGCTAACAAACTATGGATGCGATCGAGCTACTAAAGCGCTACCAGGCAGGTGAAACAGACTTTCGAGAGGAAAACCTTTGCGGTGCTGACCTGAGCGGTGCTGACCTCATTGGCGCGGACCTCACAGGCTCTGATCTTCGGGGAGCAAATCTGGTTTTGGCTTATCTCAACCGGGTTAACCTGAGCAAGGCAAACCTGGCTGGAACACATCTCAGTGGTGCGAATCTGAGTCAGGCAGACCTGATTAACGCCACCCTGCAAGATGCTGACCTGCATGGAGCTATTCTCTACGGAGCCGATTTGCGTGGTGCAAACATTACGCTGGCAAACTTGCTGGATGCCAACTTGATTAGCGCCGATTTAAGAAACGTCAACTTAGCCAGCGCCAACCTGCGTGGAGCCTGCTTACGTGGTGCTAATCTGCGCTACGAAAAACGGTGCTACGACGGTGCTAATTTACGCGGTGCTGATCTCCGTAATGCCGACCTGCGCGGTGCCAATCTTACTGGAGCCGATTTGACAAAAGCTGACCTGCGTCGTGCTAACTTGACCGAAACAAGTTTACGAGAAGCCAACTTAACCGAAGCAACCCTTACCGGAGCTATTTTACAAAATTGCTTTCTCACTGATGCCATCTTGACTGAAGCTAATTTGAGCCAAGCGAATTTAACGAGCGCCAAACTGGAACGCGCCAACTTGACTGAAGCCACCCTGAAAGGTGCCGATTTAAGTGACGCTAACCTTACAGAGGCATTGCTTAGCAAAGCGACCCTGATTCAGGCTGTGATGAAGCGAACTCGACTAAATCGAGCTGACTTGAGCCGGGCAAACCTGCATCAAGCCAATTTAACCGAAGCCACTTTGATTGAAGCCTATCTGGGTCGAGCCAATTTTCGCGATGCCAATTTGACTGATGCCAATCTGGCAAAAGCGGAACTGAGCAGCGCCATCCTCATGGGAGCAATACTTCAAGGAGCCACCATGCCTGATGGCTCAATCCACGAATAGGTTGTTCGTGCTCAAGATTGTTGTTCGTGCTCAAGAACCCGATCTTGAATCCAACTTACTCTCCTGTAATGGACAGTTCCTCAACCCAGACGTAGGGACAAACGCCGCCAGGAGTGAGATGAGCGTTTGGCTCAATATAAATGATGGACTTGAGTAGCTCCAGGAAGTCGCCTGCAACGGTAGCAGATTCAATGCTGGTGCGTTGACCTTGATTCACTAGCCAACCATCAAATGGCAGCGAGAACGAACCCTGAAGTGCCTTTACCCCAGCATGAAGGGCGTGCAGGTCATCAATTAGCACCACGTTTTCGGCGCTTTCCAGGCTATAAGTTTGAGCAGCACCCCTGCTGGCAAAAACATGATAAAAGTGGGGACTAACGGTCACTTTTGCGCCCATACTGGCATGTCCTGTCGGTTCAGTGTTGAATCGCTTAGCGGTGCCTGCACTATGAAGAAAGTTGACCAGCACACCATCAGCAATGAGCGGAATGCGTCGAGTTGGTGTACCTTCGCCATCAAACGTTGTGATCGCCACGTTTGCTTCATGTAGTGCATCATCGGACACGGACAGCAATGGTGATGCGATCGCACTACCCAGCGATTCCGGCTTTGATAAACTCTGGTTATCAAGAATACTTTGGGCATTGAACAGATTGGAGAAGGCACCCAGCAAGCTCAAAAAGGCTTCTGGCGAAAAAACAACCCGATACTTACCAGTGGTGATCTTTTTGTAATCGAGATGGCTGATCGTTTTCTCCACCGTCTCTTTGAGGCAACCGTCCACATCTAACGACTCTAGCCCACGACTAATGCGAAATGCGCCTGCACTGCGGGGCTTTTTGCCGTCTTGTTCAGTCTTGGTGTAGAGGTAGAGCGACGCGGTGGAATAGGCTTCCGTTCGCAAGGCACCATCGCTGTTGAGGTAGAAATGATCAATATCACGCTGAGCCAGCCCGTTATATGGGACAGAAGCGATCGCTGGGTGGGCTTCAGTCAGCACCTTTTCTGCCGCAATCAGCTTCTCTAATAGAGCCGAAATGGGAGCCTGGGGTGCTTTTTCAGCAAATTCTCGTGCAAGTGGTGCCGTTGCCGCTGGGCTAAAGTCCGGGACGTTTTCTTTCACGCCGAAGAAACTTGCTTCATAAGCTGTCTTCAGTGCCAGTGCCAGCCCGGTCGGATCAACATCTGTAGTCGAGGTGATGCCCATAGTCTGGTCATCGTTCCACACCCGCACAGTAACGCTGGAGCGGTTAGAAGCTTTCACCTGATCGGGCTTGCCCTGATCGACTTTAGCGCTACTCTCGTCTACTGTAGAGCCGTAGATGTCAAACTTGTGAATTCCTAAGCGATCGGCGGCTTCTTTCGCCTGTGTCGCTAGTTCATTGATAGTTGGCATAGATTTCTCACGTAAAGCTTTTAATGAAAATTTAATTGCTAAAGCAACGATCTCGACTCGTGAATAACCTTCAATTCAAGGCCCTTGCCAAAGACTCAAGGGAATGAAACAAAGTGTTTTGGAGACACTGCTTTATTCAAGCTGTCTTTATTTTAAGCCGCATCATCATGTAAAAGGGGTTTCGGCAAGATGAACAGCTCAGAAAAGCAGCGGTAAGGAATGCTGAAACCAACGGGTAAGTGTGCTCAAGTATCTGCTTCGGTTTTGTAGATTTGAAAAAGAGTTAGTTCAAATAAGGCTAGACTGTCAAGTATGCTCATTCAAGAAGCGCAACAAGAAACAAAACGCGATTGGCAACCCGCGATCCAGGCATTTGAAGCGATTTTGGGTAAAAACGGTGTCGTTCGCAAACGTGAGGAACTGTTGGTCTACGAATGTGATGGGCTAACCAGTTACCGCAATCGTCCGTCTGTCGTCGTCTTACCCCGAACCACAGAACAGGTTGCAGCAGTAGTCGAGGTGTGCGATCGCTACAGCATTCCCTTTGTTGCCCGTGGTTCTGGTACTGGCTTGTCTGGTGGGGCACTGCCTACCGAGGATTGTGTGCTCATCGTCACGGCACTGATGAAGCGCATCCTCGACATCGATTTAGAAAATCAGCGTGTGGTAGTGCAGCCCGGCGTGATCAACAACTGGGTGACGCAAGCCGTGAGTGGTGCTGGCTTTTACTATGCGCCCGATCCGTCCAGTCAGATCATTTGTTCGGTCGGTGGCAATGTGGCGGAGAACTCTGGTGGCGTTCACTGTCTCAAGTACGGTGTGACCACCAATCATGTGTTGGGATTGAAGCTCGTCTTACCAGACGGCGCGATCGTGGATGTGGGCGGCACAGTGCCAGAAATGCCAGGATACGACCTCACCGGACTCTTTGTTGGCTCGGAAGGCACCTTGGGCATTGCTACCGAAATCACGCTCAAAATTCTCAAAACGCCTGAATCGATTCGCGTACTGTTGGCAGACTTTACCAGCATCGAAGCCGCTGGTGCCACCGTTTCAGACATCATCAGTGCCGGCATTATCCCTGGTGGCATGGAGATGATGGACAACTTCAGCATCAACGCTGTAGAAGATGTTGTTTGCACAAACTGCTACCCCCGCGATGCCGAAGCGATTCTGCTGATTGAAGTGGATGGGTTAGACGTTGAAGCAGAGGAGAACAGTCGGCGAGTCGAAGCGATCTGCCTGCAAAATGGTGCCCGTAGCGTTCGCATTGCTACCGATTCGGACGAGCGCCTAACGTTATGGAAAGGACGCAAAGCCGCCTTTGCAGCGATGGGTAAAATCAGCCCTGACTATTACGTGCAGGATGGCGTCATTCCTCGCACCAAGCTGGAATATGTGCTGCAAGAGATTGCTACCCTGGGCAATAAGCATGGCTATAACGTGGCAAATGTGTTTCACGCGGGCGATGGCAATCTGCATCCTCTGATTTTGTATGACAATGCTGTTCCGGGTGCGCTAGAACAGGTTGAGGCGCTAGGTGGCGCGATTCTCAAGCTCTGTGTTCAGGTCGGTGGCAGTATTTCCGGTGAGCATGGCATTGGAGCTGACAAGCGCTGCTATATGCCAGAGATGTTTACCGACGCAGACCTGGAAACGATGCAGTGGGTGCGGCAGACGTTTAACCCCAAGGAACTCGCAAATCCTGGCAAAATCTTTCCAACACCCAAAACCTGTGGTGAAGCGGCAAGAGCAGAAGCGGCTAAACAGTTTGAAGATGTAGAGCGGTTTTAGACGATCGTAGGTCGCACACAGTCCTTGGCTACTTCTACCGGCGAAGCCCTGCCCCTTGCTCTCGATCGCGCCTTTTTGACAAGGATGTGCGATCGTCAATTACTGCGAGAAAATAGACTATTGCTCAATCGATAGCAATGAAACAATCGGTTCAAAGCATACACTGACGAGCCTCTAAAGAACGTCAGCAAACGCTGGACGAAGATGCTGATAAATCTTGGAGCCAAGATAAAAAACCAGCAAAGAAATTGTAGAAGCAACCCCCCATTCTGCCCAATGAGTAACCTTCCCAACTAGGATTAGGTCACGATAAACCTCAGCGATCGCCGCCAGCGGATTCAGCCAAAAAATCCAATGTTGTACTCGTTCTGGAATTAATGAGGCTGGATAAATAATTGGTGTTGCATAAAACCACAGATTCAACAGCACCCCTAACGTTTGAGGAATATCACGTAGAAAAACGGAGAATCCTGCTGCCATATACCCTATTCCCGCCGTTAAGAGCAACTGAGGAATCCACACAAATGGTAGCAACCACAAAGTGGCATGAATCGTCTGGGCTGTTAAAGCAAAAAACGTAATTAAAGCAAGGATGCCAAACGTACTCTCAATAAAAGTTGACAGAATCGGAACCAGAGGGAGAAACTCTAGCGGGAACACAACTTTTTTGACTAGATTAGGTTGTGCTATGACCGAACCTGCCGCTTGTGTAAAGCCGCTTGAGAACGCAATCCAGGGCAGTAAACCTGCAAAAAGCCACAAGCCAAAGATCCAATTGTTTTCCGGCAAACCGCTCAGACTATGCTTTACATTCAAAACAACAGCGAAAACATACGTGTAGATTAGGAGTTGTGAGAGCTGGTTCAACAAAGGCCAAAGATTACCCAGGACCGAACCTTTGTAACGAGACTCCAAATCGCGCTGTACCAAAGCTTTGAGTAAATCTAGCTTCGTCCATTGCTGATAGCTAATTGGTAACCGGTTTGCGATCTGTCTAGCCTTGTATTTAGCTCCCTTAATGGACTTCAGCAACTGTTACTCTCCCCGCACGCATCTCTAAGCGTTTAAATCAGAATTATATGCAAAATTGACTACTGTGTATACAGAGTCATTTCGTTCAAACATATCAAAAGTAGGCTGTAGCTAGTTTTCCCCTTCGCGCCGCATAATCGAAAGTAAGGGTAACGCTGTGTAAATTTTAGTGGTATCCTAACTAAGAAAATGAGGCTGCACCCTAATGTGTTCTCAAAAGTAAAGTCCCTCTCTAGAATCGTGCTAATCAACGTCAAGCACTATATTGCATGCTCTAAGAAGGAAGGCACCTTACATTTTGCTTCACGAATTGCTCAAGGCAAGCTGTCGCTTGGATGTCGTCAAACATTTATTTTGTAGAAGCACATTAGTCTGAATTATTGTAATAATGCCCTTAAAAACAAGTTTCGCCACTAAGTTTTCTATCTCAGGGATAATCCCCTATTTGGCTCCATTTGCTTTCTTGCTATGGTTTGTGTCTAGTTTTGGTGTGAATGTTCCTCATGACGACGACTGGGCGTTGGTGCCTCTATTTCAAAACATTGCTACGGGAAAAGCAACGTTTCAGGATTTTTTTGCTCAGCATAATGAACATCGAATTTTGTTTCCAAGATTAATCATTAGCACTCTAGCATTCATTTCAAGATGGAATATTCAGTGGGAGCTTTATTTCAACATAGTTCTGGCTGCAATTACATTCTTATTGTTAATAAAAATTGCATTTGATCAGGCAAACCCCCGCAGCCAGATTTTTCATATTGCCAATATCGCAACCTGTTTTATTATTTTTTCGGTTGTCCAGTGGGAGAATTGGTTGTGGGGGTTCCAGATAGCTTGGTTTTTAGTTGATGCCTGTCTAGTAACCTCGATCCTAGCGTTCTCCTCCAATCTCTGTGGAACGTTGCGAACAAAATTTGTAATAGCAGCTTCAGCCTGTTTTATTGCCAGCTTTTCTTCTGCTCATGGCTTGTTAACTTGGATTGCTGTTGTACCATCGCTTATCACGTATTGCAAGAATTTTCGTCAACTGAGAGGGGTAGGTTTTCTCTGGCTTATTTTATTTCTGACTACGCTACTTGTTTACTTAATTGATTATCATAAACCGTCTCATCATCCCGATTTGTGGTTTTTCTTAAAGGATCCAAAGTTAGCTATAACTTATTTTTTGTCGCTGCTCGGATCGCCACTAATGTACCACTCCAGTTTTTCAAGTATCCTGGGGTTTGCAGCTCTTGGTAATTTTGTTTTCTTTCTCGTTCGTTATTCTAAAGAAGTTAGATCAAGGTTTTCTATTGCTGCGGCACCGTGGCTTTCATTAGGATTCTTCTCAATTTTGTTTGGTTTGATGACAACGATTGGTCGGGCTGGCTTTGGGATAGATCAAGCATATTCATCACGATATTCAACCGTATCAATTTTGCTGCTTATTGCGCTGGTACAGCTATGGCGACTAATCTCAAATCAGTTTGATTTAGAATTAAATTTAGAAACAGACAAATCGGCGGCAGCAGCGAGTAAAACCGTTAGTCGCCAAAGTGTTTCAAGCAATACGTTTCTAATAGGTTTGTCAACTTTCTTAGTATTAGTTGCCTCAATTAATTCGCTGTCTTCCGCAGAGCAGTTTCGATCGCGTCTCCAATATGGTCAGGCATGTTTAGAAGTGGCTGATTACATAGCGCAAACGTCCGACAATTGTCTTCAGTTGCTTTTCCCGAAGGCGGAGGTGGTGTTTGGGCTCGCG
>JBBSHC010000035.1:0-11443 GCA_038253425.1 Leptolyngbyales cyanobacterium
AAGGAGGGTTGGAGTAGAAAGACTGATTGGAGTAGAAGCAAGGGTATTTAATGCCGAGGCATTGGCTGCGCTGGCGACCACTACACCCTGATCATCCAGCACCCAAACCTGAGCCGATAGAAGATTGGCTAAACGCTCGGCGATCGTCGCGGCAAGCTGAATAAACGCGTCTGTCATAGTTACTCTTCTGTTAGGGTAGCGAGCTACTCCATCCTGCCTCTACCAGTTTCAGCACCGTGGGGGACTGATCTGCGTGGACAGTGGTGGTGTGGCTGTGGCTCTGCTGTAAGAGTGCCTCTGCTTGAGCGACGACAGCGGCTGTCGTTACCCCGGTAGGGCTGCAAACTACTCGATGACGGCTGCGGTCTAACGGTGCCCAGCGATCGGGATCGGAGGCTGTAAAAATAACAACGCTAGGCACTTGAAGCGCCGCTGCCAGGTGCGAAATGCCCGTATCGTTACACACTAGCAGACGAGCACCTTTCAGTAAGACCGCTAGCGCCCCGAGGTTGGTTTCACCTGCTAGATTGAGTGACTCTGCCTGCATAAACCGGGCTACAGCTTGAGTCAACTGAACCTCCTCTGCTGATCCTGTCAGGACGACTCGCAAACCACGGTGCGCCAAGGCATCAGCAGCGATTGCAAACCGCTTGGGCGACCAACGGCGATCGCTCGTGCTGGCACCCGGATGGACACATGCATACTCACCAAAGCGCAGCGAGTGGGTAGCTTCAATAGCGCTCAACGCTTGATAATCGGCGTCACACAGCGGAAACTCTAGCTGCTCACCCTGGCTCGGTACACCTAACAATGCCATTAAGTGCAGATAGCGTAGCACTTCTGACTCATGGCTGAGGTACGACAAATAGCGTTCTGGATCAGGACAGTATTGACCCGGTAAAAAAAAGCCAGCATTGAAGCGGGCACCTAGTAAAACCGTGAGAGGGTTGGTGATCTGACCACTACCGTGCATTTGTAGCGCCAGATCAAAGCGTTGGTGCTGGGCGGCTGCAAAAAAGGCTGGCAGTTGCTGTAACTGCGGTGCCTGCTCTGGTAGACCAGGATAACCGGGAAACTCCAGCAGTGCATTAATATAGTGGTGAAAGCGATCGACCAGCGCTTTGGTACTGGCAAGACCGACTAGTGCAATGTGCGCCTGGGGCAATGCTAGCCGCAACGATCGCAGGGCTGGCAGCACACATAAGAAGTCGCCTAACCCCCCTAACGCTCGCAGCACAACAACGCGTTTGATCTCAGTTGAGGACAGACCGTTCAATAACGCGCGTGCCAGGGGACGTTGCTGCTTCATAACCTTGTTTACGAGCGTGCGTAAAGCGTTTGCTCAGCACGTTAGCAGTTCTCACATGGCTGAACATCTGTCAAGAGAGTAGTTTCGCGCTATAACACCGTGAACCGTCGTCGGCATTTCAATCTAGTACGGGTAGATTCCCCGCCGCTCTGCGGTGAAGAGAGCAAACTGCAAGCCGAAGCTTCAGGTTCGGGAGCAGATCTGCTTCCATACCCCGTCCGCTTGCGGCGGGGTCGATTGATTGATCTCAAGCAAAAAAGCTGGGTCACAAACGATCGCCAGAAAAGGACAGGTCTGCCGCTGCTTGAAGGCTCATCTTGCAACAGCCACAGACGTGCCCTTTCATGACCCTAACCATCGTGTTGCTGCTTTAGAAGCCTATGGTCGATGATTACTGCCATACCCGATGACAGCAATTTTGTGTCGATAGACTAGCTCAGCACCATACCAGCCCGTAATGCCAATCAGCGTTGCTACAAAGAGCGAAATGATCAGTCCTGTCGGTAGGATTGCTCCCGTCTGGTTGCCCCAGCGCAACACAAAGTTGACAAGGGATAATGTCAGCACTGCAACGTTGCCCACCATATGTGCCCAACCTGCCTGGTGCTCACGGACACGATCGATTTTTAGAAAATCCATCATGCCTGTAGCCGCTGCCAGCAAACCCGTCACAATACCTGCCCCGACAAGCCAAAACGATGCCCGTGCCCAGAAAGCATCACCAGTGAGCCAGTAGCCTACATCTGTCCCTAAAGCACCTGTAAGAAACGCGATCGGAAACGTCACAATCAAAGGGTGAAAGGGATGCCCCGCGATCGCAACGGTACTGGGTATACCACTATCGCGATATTCTTTCTCATCGCTTTCGATGATTGGTGGAATGTTTGGCGTTTGAGTCATAGTTTTAGGGTAAATAACGGCGATTAATTTAAATACATAAGCTGGGTGGTCTAGCACAATGAAACAGAAAAATCACGCTTTTTCAAGAAAAGTAGTAACTGTCTCACACTCTATGACCACCCCAAAACGTTAGTTGTTGGACGGCTTATACTGCTTTAACGGCTAGGGTCAAAGGCGCAAAATGCAGACCTGGGTTGCGCTCTTTTTGACTTTTGTTGAAAGCAGTAAACAGGTCTTAATCAACTGCACGTTTAACAGCCTTTGCAGAGTCACTTGCTTTATCCTGAGCGAATTCACCCGCACGGTTAAGCGCTTTACCAGCTTTGTCTACAGGCTCTTTAGCGCCTCGCGAAATGTCTTCGCCAGCAGCTTGAGTGTTTGCCTTTGCCTGCTCAACGGTATCAGAGACGTTTCCAGAGGCACGATCGACATTCCGTTCTACATTCTTAGGACCGCGTTTCCCAAATTCTTTCAGGTTGCCTTTAATGTTGTCAGCCGTGTCACGTACATCGTCGCCAATATTTTCAATTCGCTCGTTTAAGGGCGTTCCACTACGGTAGTTTTCCACGTACTGGTCAACGCTATCAATACCTTTTTCATCAATGTTGCGCTGAACACTGTCTCTCAAAGCTTTTGCTTTCGCATCCACACTCTTCGTGTCTAAACGGGTTGGATCAACGTCACTGAAATTGTTCATGCCGCCCTGGTACGGTTGAACCTGACCCGGAGGATTTGGCTTAGAGCCTGCGTTAGCTTTCAATCCCATCGTATCGGCGGCGTCAGCACGACTACACGCGGTACTAAATAGCAGCAGAACACTTGCAAAACTGATGGTGAGAACTTTTACAAGGCGAGTTCCCATTAGTAAAGAAAGAAGATTTTTCATTTGTATACTCCATAATCAATTTGTTTCGGTTGCTTTTGCTGCTTACTGCTTACCTGACTAATCAAATTTTTTGCAAACTAGCTTTCAGGTTTTGCAAGTTCGACAGTAAAGGAGTGCAGCAAGCAACTGAAGCTATGTATGCTGAGTCTAAAAGTTTAAACTCAGCAAGAACTTTGCCGCCCGAACTATTCAAGCGACTTATCGGTTGAACCAGTTAAATGCTTAGACGCTTCTTTGAATGCGTCGATCGACTTTTCCAGAATTTTTTCGTTCGGGTCACTGCGATCGATAACAGCTTGCTTGGGTTCAGCAGTTTGCTTCGCATTCATCAATCGGTTGTTAGCACCTTGCTTCACTTTGTCAGTTGCTTTGGCACGAGCCTTGACTGCATTAAAGTCAGAGTCAGAAGCTCTCGTAGCGGTATTGTTTGCTGCTACCAGTAACTCCATTGGCAAGCTGGAGCGGTTTTGCTGTGCTTTCACCGCAGGATCAGAGGACATTTGATAATCAGTGTAGCCATCACCACCGCCCTTGTAAGGGTTGTTCTGTCCACCCATTTGCACGGGCAAGTTATTAGGACGAGCGCCAACCTCGGTGCCATTGCTACAAGCAACGTTTAGACATAGAGCTACACCCGCTACAAAAATAGCGAGGAGCTTACCAAGATTTAATTTTTGCCAAGCGGTCACCAGCATTTTCATGGAATCCTTACCTTCACTGTTCACATTAACTCGGCATACTCGCTTGCGAGAAACTACCAAAATATAGAGATCCTTGCTTGCTACAAAGCAGCAATAAGCTAAAACTGCACCTTAGCCCTTGAACGTACGAAAGAACGACCCGCAGACAAATCTGTTGCGATCGAACGGTACAAAGGAGGCAATGTTCTCTTCTCATCAAAAGCGTACAAAATACACGGTTCCATTCCCTCTACCTGAAGACTGGAAATAACTCAACGCTATGCTGCTTCACACTCCATTTCAGCGGTTAGTCGAAGAAACATCGCTTGTGAGGTAGGTAAAAACTTTGTTGTTTCCTTTAAACGCCATTGGCGAGCCTAATTCAAAGCTTTCTCCTACCAACCTTGATGAAGGAAGTGCAGGTCACAGAAGACGCTTTCACATTTCTACAAGCAATGAGGATAAAGGCAGAGAAACCTGCTCAAAAACTGAGACAGCAACCTTAGATTAGCTGAATTAGCCATCTAAAATTAATGATTGTTTTTAAGGGTTTACCCTGGAGGATGTCTGAGAAGTCCCAAAATGTCAGTCTGAAAGGAGCGTCAGCGCCGTGGAGCATCCCGATTGTCCGCTGAAAGCCAAGCTTCTTCGTACCACTCTGCTGGACCCAGAATGACAAAAAGACCTTTAAGACATCCTCTCAGCGTCAAAAACGCGGTTGTCGCGTGGATTTGTTAGGTTGACCGTATTAGTTCGATCGTAGCCAAATCCACGCGACGCCTAAACCAGACTGCTATGTAAAAATGCTTCCAGAGCCAGTCTACAAAAAGTCAAGTTTGTAGAAACAAAGAGAAGTCACTTCCCTATTTCTGGCTTTGTTGATGTTGAGCAACACGAGAGACAACGTTGTAAGCATCTGCGCCTGGGTGAACGATTTCTCCAGTACCCTCGGTTGAACCAGAGATTGCCTTCCATGCGTCCAAACCACCTCGAAGTGCTGCTACGTTCTGGTAGCCAGCCTCTCGCAACTTGTTAGCTGCCTGTGCAGTCTCTTCGTCAGTTGCACCATAAACGTAGATATCTCTTACTGAGTCGATCGATTGAGCACGCTCTACTAATTCTGCCAAAGGCATTGGCATCGCTCCCATGATGTGACCTTCGTTGAAGCGATCGCGATCGCGCACATCTAAGATTGTTAGTGCAGGTTCACCCCACTCCAGACGAGATTTGAGGTCATGGGCTGATGATTCTGCTCTTAGACCTGGTGGTGTAGGCGTGACCTTAGGCATCGCGTTTTTCGCATCTTGAATCGTATTTTGAATGTTTTCCATAATTCCTTATTAACTTAAACACGTCACATGTAAGCTAACGAGGAACAATCAAGGTTCACTCTGTCCTTAGTGTGAGTTTTTAGAAATATTAAGCTGCGTCTCAGTAGTTAACCAACTCTGGAGTGATCTGCTCCAAATTCACACCTTAGATAGTTGAACTACTTTAACCTCACAGCTCGGATAGCAAGAGACTCGGTTAACTTTCTCGTTTTTAACCTGCCTAGAGAAATAATCTTGCTCGACAAATATCTCCAACCATACTTGCTGTTCAAATCGCTAATGGTCGGTTATCAGTAGTTAGCGATCATTAGATTGTTCAAGTCAGATTGTTCAGGTATTTCTATCTGGGGTTGTAGAATGATTATTTTTTCAGAGACACTAACTAGAGTATTGTTAAAAAACTTTGACTGGTTAGCTTTTTATCTCAGGTCGCAGAGAGTTTCTCACCCGTGACAATAGGTCTTTAAACTCAAAGGGTTTGCGGATAAAACCATTTGCTCCGGCTTTAAACCCCTCGCTGGCGATCGCTTCATCAAAGGCGGTAATGAGGAGAATCGGCAGTGCACTTGTTTGGCTATCTTGCCGGATCTTTCGAGTGACATCATAGCCATTCATATCAGGCATCATAATATCTAATAGCACCAGATCGGGAGGGGATGAAGTGATCTTACAGAGAGCAGTTTTGCCACTAGCTGCCATGTCAACAGCGTAGCCTTCTGCTTCTAAAAGGACTTTGAGCAAAAAACAATTATCTGCTATGTCATCCACAACTAAGATGCGACTTTGGGGGGTAACTGTCATAGCATCATTCCTTATACTAATCCTTGACGTTACCAAGTAAAATTTAGCTAAGGTATTTACTTTTACCTTACAGGCTTTTACCCTACATCTATAATTTATAGTTATTATTTAGCAATTCAATATTCTCCTTTAGGTAGATCCCTGAATAAATAGAATTTGCTCAGTTAATTATTTTATAGCTTCAGTTGAGTTTTCGCGTTGATGATGATTCAACTACAAGTCTTACGAATCGGTTGTTTTGCTACGATCGCTGCGTGTGCGATCGCTGTACTCTCACTACTGTTCGTAGCTCCCTGGAAACAAAATCTCTACCGTAGGTATAGTAAAGCGGACAAAGTTACTTCGCTCGTTGTACAACATCTGCAACGAAAAGTGTAAAGGCTTAAGAATAACTACTTGAGGAAATAGTCTCGTTACGTAAACCTTAGATCTAGGCAGCGAATAATAGGTAGTCGCACTTACAGAAACCTTGTACAGAAAGCTTGTGTCTCAAACCAAGATTCAACATCTTAACGTTAGACTCAATCTAAGTCCTATTTGAGATTGTCTGCTGATTCCTCAGCCAAATTTGTGCTGTTTGGCAATGACCTGCGACTGTCTCAGATTGATTCTTTCAATTTCAGATTGAGACTCAAAGTAAGACCCAGATGAGACGCTTGAGACGAAGTTTTGTTTGGTGCTAAAGGCGGAAGCCGCCAAAGACAGCAAAGCTAAAGTTTTTGTACCAGCAATCGACGTTTTGGAAACCTGCATCGCTGAGCCAATGAAGCTGCTGATCCAACGGTGCCATGCGATCGTGGGTCATGCGCTCTAGAGCGGCAGTAAGATTTGCCTCTGAAACACCGAGTGTGCGGACGGCAGCAAGCCATTGTTGTCGATACTGCTGCTCGATCGCGGGTGTGCTACCTAAGACTTGATCCGCATTAATGAACAGACCACCGGGTACGAGGATGCTGTAAAGCTTTTGGTAGAGCTGCGCTTTGGCAGTGTCAGTGAGATGATGGATCGATAAACCCGAAATAACCAGGTCATAAGGACCGCCCACATCCGTTTCAATGTAGTCGCCTATGACGATCCTGGGTGCTTTTCCCATACTGCTAAAGCGAGTCTTTGCTTGCTCTAACATCGCGTCTGCCAAATCAATTAAGGTAAATTCAGCTTTTGGGAAGACTGCCTGAACCATGCCGGAATATAGCCCCGTCCCTGCGCCTAAATCAAGCATTTGTAACGGTGCAGCAGTAGCGTAGGGGATGACACCAACGGCTGTACCATAAAAATCGTCAAAACAAGGAATGAGCGATCGCCGTAGTTGGTCGTAGTCTGCCGCTGCTGTGTTAAAAGCATCCTGGATAGTCATTTTTCTTGTCATTGAGGTTGTCGGTATTGCTAGATTGACTTACGCTACAGTCCCCTGAAGAGGGGTATGGGGCATCGATCACAGGAGTGGTGAAGGCAAAGAAAAAGCGCTGTGAGTAAGAGTATTTTGCCGCTTGCTGGGAAGACTGTCTGAGAATAAAGTAAACTTTTATTAAGAACTTGAGAAGAATTGGTATGACAACAAACTCCGGCTTTGGCAAACCGCAACTCAAGCCCAATGCCTCGAAACGTGCGAACGCCCGGACTGACGCGGTAAAGCGGTACGACAAAATGAAGTCTGAGGGTATTCCAGATTTTGAAGTGTATATCCGCATTCAAGGCAAGAAAGCCTGGTATCCGGTTGGCTCGATCGCGGTCAAGCGATCGGACAAGATTAACCAGGCAATTTTTGCAAATCAAGATAACCTGCTGCAAGGCGCATTTCGTCTCTTTCCGATTTTGCGTAAACACCAAACCCAACTAGAGTATGGCTATCGCCTGAAAGAATTTCAAGATGAGCCGATTCAGCTAGCCATCCAGCCACAACCTAAAGGTAGTTCGGCACTTCAAGGAGCGATCGCTCAGGTTAAAGAGCGTGTTTCGGCACTATTCAAACGCAATTAGAGTTTTCGTCATTCTAACGAGTGCGCGATCGTGGTGATGCCGCTCTCTGACTCAATCCGTTCCAACTAAATCAAGATGGCTCTGAGAGTGGTTTTCAGCGATTAGTAGTTGACCGTGACGCTTCGCTTATTGGCTTTTAATTGTCATATTTGACTGCCACATTTAGACCTCGCCAACCTTAATGCTCTCTAGCAACGTGGTCTCATTTGAGATTAAGAGACTCATTTCGAGTCTTAAGCTAAGTCTTTTTTAAGAAAATGAGACAGAAACTCCGACTGCTTCAAAACCTGATTTAAGCGAGAGCAATAAGCCATCTCGGTAGTGCCAAAGCAGCGTGAAAGCTTCTTGCATGGACGCGTGACAATGTTTGCAGAAAGAAGCGCGATCGCAGCTTTAAAGTTTGCGTCTCATTTGAGATTGAGGGCGCCACTTTAAGACCAGGTATGAGTCTCAAATAAGAATGCGAGATAGATTCAGGAGGCGCGATCGCGTCTTTGAAGGATGGCACTTTGTCTGAGATTGCAAGAATCAGGTTGAGACCAAGTATGAGTCTCAAACAAGAAAGCGAGACATGCGTTGGTGTCTGCTTCGAGTCTTTGGGTAGCAACAGAATCGGCGCTGAAGACGGCAAGGGTTTGAGGGAAATGGGCACACCCCAGTGTCTTCAAAATTTAGTCCAAATCTAGTCCATTCGCTTTTTAAGATACAGTGCTAATGCTTGAATCTCCCAAGCAACAGCTCTTTTGGGCTGAGCTAAAAATCTCGGTCTATTGCGGCTCAAGCAGAAGTGCAAGACGAACAAATGGCATCTGGTCACATTGGTACCACAATGCTCTTGATCGTTACTTCAAAAGCCCTCAATCCGGTATAATAGGGAAACCAAATCCGGGCGGATGGCGGAATTGGTAGACGCACCGCACTCAAAATGCGGCGCCGAAAGGCTTGCGAGTTCGAGTCTCGCCCCGCCCATTGCTTACCAGACAACGCTTTCAAGCAATTGCGAGGGTTAAGCAAATCCAGAAAGAGAGTACAAACGAACTGTTTCTACCAGCCTTCTACCGATTGACTGGTAGAAAGCTGGTAGAAACAGTTCTGAGGCTCAAACCAGTTGAAGCTTTCGAGTTCTGCCTAGTTCATTACTGCTAGGCAAACATGAGATTCAATCTTAGTCAGGATAAGAGTAACTATCATATCGATTTCGTCTTAGAAGAACAGCGGAAACGCTTCTATCCTGGCACTTCAGACGAATTGATAGCTAGAAATACCCTAAGACGAATGGAATTTGACTGGGAATAGGGACAGTTCGACCTGTCTTTGAATTCCTACAGACTCAAGAATCGTATCCAACATACGAAGACTGTACTTGCCAAGGTGGACAAGGAAGGCAAGACTACGGTTAAGCTTCTAACTCTTTGGGATAAGTGGGTAGCATCGCTAAGGGCTTGTTAAGAAATAAGTTCACACTTTGGGGTTTAGTCCAGGGCGGGGCTTGATGATGTAGTTCCAGTGTGGACAGATGCTGCGTTTGAAAATATTGAGAGTTGCCATTTCTTGCTCTGAGACTTTGACTTTGGTTGGATCGATGCGCTTGATTAAGGCAGCAAGGACCTTCAATCCGGTGTGAGTCGTAGTGCCCCGAATCAAATTCAGCATAATTTTCAACGAGCGTAGAGGTACGCCTGCCCAATTAAGACTGATGAAACTAAAGAAGCGATGTTCAATCGGATTCCACTTAGATGTCCCCTTTGGATCATGACACACCATCACCTCAAGCTTGAAGGGGTCAACCAGAGCCTCTTGCAGTTGTTTGTTCCAGTTTCGTGCTCGCTAGCGATTGCTACCTCCACCATCACAAAGAATCAGCAGTTTGCTCTCATGGGCAAGCCTGGGACGGTCTTTACGCTGCCACCAGCGGCAAATGGCATCAACTGCAAATTCAGGAGTATCGGCAGAAAGACCAACGTAGACCTAGCCAAGGTTGTGGATCACATCGGAGATGCCATAGGGAGTTGCTCTGACGATGGCATCAGATGGGAAATCATGCACCTTGACCGCTTCTGGTTCACGCTGCCAGGAACGCCCAGGATTTTTGAAGTCGCCAATTAATTCCTTCTTTTTAGAATCGACGCTAATCACTGGATGTCCAGTTCGGATAAATACTTGCTTGACCCGCTCGCTATAGCGAAACTGACGGTTACGCTCCAATCCAGATTCACTGCGTTCCTTACGGTTCGTTTTGAGCGAATACTTTTGCTGTTTGAGCAACCGCCTGACAGTGACATGGCTGACCCTTACGCCCATCTGTTGTAAGTCTTGGCTCCATTGCCTGAGGTCACGTCGCAACCACCTCTTCCCGCGCATCGGGTCTCCTGCGGTTTCGCTTGCAATCACCTGCTCAAGTAGATCAATGATTTTAGGAGGTTTTTTCAACGGGTAAACGCCCACCACCCAGGGAGCGAATCCGTCCTACTGCACGGCTGGTTAATCCCTCAGCCAATTCTCGTCGTCCCCGTCGGCTCGTATTCACATGCATTCCAGTCACGAAAGACAGTTGCTTTAGCCCTCCATGTCCTATTTTTTTGGCTTCCAGCGCAACCTACCAGCGACGTGGCTGTTCATCCAATCGACTGAGATAAAGATTCATTTGAAAATGCCGTTCTTTAACGGGATGCTCTTCTAAGGTCCGGCAAATTGGACATTGGCATTGATGCACTAATCGTTCGGACACAGTTCTAAAAATTCATCTCAAGGTTGAGTGATCTTCTACCTAGAAAGTGTGAAGTTATTTCTTAACGCCCCCTTAGCTTGGGTTGTTCAGTCATGCCTCTCGCTCTCTTGAGGTTATGCAGCTTTGCAGCGAGCAGCGAGCAGGGCAAGATCTACTTTTGAGCAAGTTTCAGGGTTAGCGTTGGAGCCTTGGCAGATCGAAGCGATCGGCTTGACGCAGCACCGCGATCGCTTCGTGAACTCTAAACGGCTAAACACATTTCTAGCGAAAGCTTGCATAACATCCTTTAGTACAGAGCGATAGATCAGTAAGTCACACACACTTACTCGTTCTGGAGACGTTATGCCCTTCACGATCGCTCATAAATTCTGGCTTCCGTTGGTTCTCATCAGTGGTCTTGCCGCAGTCAGCCTGGTGCAAGGTTGGACAACCAGCCGTCCTTCAGACAGTGCAGGGGATTATCGACAATCGCTCAAGTTGCTGTTTGAGACGATGGATTCGACGCTGCAAGCTCTGCAATATAAGCCTCATTGCAAAGCGTCTGTGCCGAAGCCCACCGGGTCTACGGCAGATTGTACGACACCAAGCGTCCAACGTTGAGTGATTGCTCCAAGCAAATGAAGCTTTGGAGGTATAAGGTACCGAAGGCTAGGTGAGATGTGGTATTTGAAACTTAGATTCACTGGAGATTGATCTCATGCACCTTGCCCTGAAGTCTGTTGGTTTGACCCTGTTTATGGTTTGCTCGACTACCACTGCCCTCTGTATTCCTGTCACTATGGGGCGATCGTACGTTCTGGCACAAGCCACCACGCTGCAAGACAGAAA
>JBBSHC010000036.1:0-11347 GCA_038253425.1 Leptolyngbyales cyanobacterium
TATAGAACCCATTTGAGATCTCAAGGGAAGGCAGCAAGCCGCTTAAGCATCAGCCTGACAAAGCAGAGGTTGATTTTGGTTGTGGCGTTGTCCAGGGTCCGTTCAAAGTTCTTGACTAGGATTTTACAGCGCTCCATCCACGCATTGGAGCGTTCAATCACCCAGCGAGCCACCGCTGGAACAAAGCCAGCTTTGCCTTGTGCAGCTTTCTCTTGTTTCGAGGGTTTAGTGGACAACTGAAACCGGATTTTCGTCATGATTGGCGGATAAACCTTCTCTAACTCTGCAATCAGATGGTCGATGTGATAGCCGTGGTCGAGCAAGATCGTCATCTTCGGGATATTAACGGGTTTCGACTTGAAATAGTCCATGTTCAAGGTCAGCATCTCAAGCAAGCCGGCAGCATCGGAAACATTGGCTTTGGTGCAGTGGGTGAAAAAGGGAAACCCAAGCGTAGCGACCGCCAGATGCCGTTTAATCCCATTGGTGGCTTTGTAGAAGCAAAAGCCTTTAGAGTCCACCCCTGCGGTGCAGGTGTTCTTTACCGCTTGGGAGTCAATGATGATCAGAGTTGTCCACTTCTTTTTTTTTAACTTGTTCACGCACTTGTTCATGCAACACGCGCATCAACTCCTCAAACACTCCAGCCTTGCGCCACTGCTTGTAGTGCCACTAAACCGTCGAATAGGGGGGCAAGTCTTGGGGCAAGTCTTCCCAATTGCAGCCATTTTTGAGTTGATAAAGCATCCCATCGACGATCACTCGCTTTGTCCACTCGCATGGTCGGGTTCGCTTTTTCTGGGGTAATATCTGGAGCAACAGAGGTTCAAAAATTTCCCATTCTGCGTCAGTAAGGCTGCTCGAATAGCTCATCGTCGTTGGATTAAAGGGATGTCACTCCTTTAATCCTAATTGTAAAGATGTCAAATCAGCTCTATAGATGCTGAGGAAAAGAAGCAGCATTTTAGCTCCAATAGCTTAACAAGTCTGAACTTCTCCCACATTATGCCGGATCAGAAGGCAAATTGGATTAATTTAACCGATAACGATTTTGATACTTTTTTGCCGTTGATTGATAAGGAGGTGAAAGCGGGAAAATCCCAGGAAGCAGTTTTTCAGCTTTTCTCGCGGGGTTTGGAAACAGGTCGAGATGAATGGATTTATGATTTTTCTGAATCCAATTTAACATCGAAAATAAGGTACTTAGTTAGAAGTTACCAAGCATTTATGCTAAGAGGGGATAAGCCTGATCTAGATATTAAATGGGATAGACAACTTGATAGTTGTGCTGCTGATAAAGTTGTAATTACTTTTGACTTAAGCAAAATCAGAAAGGGAGTTTACAGACCATTTGCAAAGCAGTATTTATATTTTGATAAGCACCTCAATAGAATGTCTGGTCAATCTTTAAAGATGTTTCCAGAGTTACAGAGCAACAACACATTAATTGGTTTCATGGGTCAATCGGCAGGGAAGCCATTTGCTGTGATTGCAACCGATTCAATCCCTGATCTAAATTGTATAAGTCCGGCTTCTGGAGGTACTCAATGTCTTCCCCTCTACCGCTACGACAAAGACGGAAACCGCATCGACAACATCACCGATTGGGGCTTAACCCAATTCCAGACCCACTACAGCGACACCACCATCATCAAACTCGACATCTTCCACTACACTTACGCCGTTCTCCACCATCCCGCCTACCGCACCAAATACGAACTCAACCTCAAACGCGAATTTCCCCGCCTGCCCTTCTACGCCGACTTGCACCAATGGGCAGCCTGGGGTAAAGCCTTAATGGAACTGCACCTGAATTATGAAACCGTTGAACCCTATGGATTGCGACGGGTCGATGTGGGGTGCAAACAGTCAACCTGTGATGCACCCCTTCAGGGAACATTGATTCCCACCGACATAACCGACCCAGCCAAACCCATCAAACGCACCATACCCAAAGCCAAACTCAAAGCCGATAAAACCGAGGGCAAAATCATCCTCGATACCGAAACCACCCTGGAAGGAGTCCCCACTGTTGCCTGGGACTACAAACTCGGCAACCGCTCTGCCCTGGAATGGATACTTGACCAATACAAAGAGAAGACACCCAAAGATCCGACGATCGCCAAGCTGTTCAACACCTACCGCTTTGCTGACTACAAAGAACAGGTCATCGATTTACTCGATCGGGTCTGCACCGTCAGCATCAGAACCATGGAAATCATCCAGCAAATGCCCGATACCGTTGAGCATCAGTCTTTAGATTAGAAGGTATGTCATGGCATTTAGCGACTACAAAAGCCTTGAGCAAGTCCAGCAAGAATTTAAAATCAGGTATCAAGAGGAAGATTTTGTGCCTCAATTGTGGGCTAAACTCCCTGCTTTTTTCTGCGAAGAATTTGACTTTAATTTAACTGCAATGGATGCTTTTTCATCCGAAGCAGCTCGATGTGAATTGGTGATTTTCCCGGTTCTCAGAGAAATCTATAAGCGTTATGCGAATAAAGCAGCACTCTGGGTACAAAAGTCATTTTCAGTGGATGGAACACTCAGTGGCACACCAGATTATATGGTCTCCCGTAAATCTAATTTGGGAAAAACGATTTTGGAATCTCCCCTCGTGTTAGTCGTTGAAGCAAAGCGCAATGACTTTGAACAAGGGTGGGGGCAGTGCCTTGCCGAGCTAGTTGCCGCCGATCGCCTCAATTCTCAGGCTTGCCCGGTTTACGGCATTGTTACTGATGGCAAACTATGGGAGTTTGGACGTTTATACAATCAGGTTTTCACAAAAAATTCAGCTAGTTATACCATCACTGATTTAGAAAAATTATTTTGTGTGCTTAACGGATTATTTGATCTAGCAACTCAAGATTTAAAGGTTGAAATTGCGCCATGACGCAGGCATTTGAACAACGCACTTATACCCGCGAAGAATATCTGGAATTTGAAGTGGCTTCGGAGGAACGCCATGAATATGTGAACGGAGAAATTCGACTCATAACTGGAGGCACACCTGACCATAATGAATTGGCAATTAACCTTGCAACCCTGCTCAAATCTGCTTTGCGAGGCAAACTCTACCGGATTTTCGGAGCCGATCAACGGCTGTGGATTGCAGATCGCAATCTTTACACCTATCCCGATGTCATGGTTGTCGAAAAACCCTTACAGCTTCAAACCGGGCGTACCGACACCGTGACAAATCCCTGCTTCATCCTTTAGCCTTTGCCTTTGCCTTCAGCCCATGCCATGCCCAATATTCTCCAAGCAAAGCCACCAGCGTCACGCAACTGAATAGACTCAAAGCTAACGGCTGACGGCGATCGCTATTAGGTCTTCTAACCCATTGCCGATCAAAATCATCACCAGCCAATGCCATCAAATCCTGTTCGTGATAAGATCATTAACTCGTGATGTCTGTTAAGTATTGACGCTAACGGCTGAGCGCCTTGAATTATTTGCAAGTGACAGAACCAACCCACACAACACCATGATCAAACTGCGATTAAAGCGATACGGCAAAAAGCGTGAAGTAAGCTACCGAATTGTAGCCATGAACAGCCGCGATCGCCGCGATGGACGCCCTCTAGAAGAACTAGGCTTCTATAATCCTAGAACGGATGAAACGCGGTTAGATGTACCTGCTATCCTCAAGCGATTGAAAGAAGGGGCACAGCCAACCGAGACCGTACGCGATCTTCTGAGAAAAGCTAACGTTCTTGAACAGGTCAATGCCTGAATCAGTGCCTGATACTGCCTCTCAAGCGACCACTCCAAACTATGCTGGACTGGTCAAATCTTTGGTAGAGCCATTTTTGGAGTTGCCAGAGTCTCTTAAGGTTGACTGCGAAGTGTCGCCAAGTCGAGCCAAAGTTTGGGTGCGTGTGGCGTTTGAGGGGACGGATAAAGGACGTGTGTTTGGACGCGGTGGTCGCAATATCCAGGCAATTCGAGCCATACTGGAAGCCGCTGCTCAAGCTGCTGGTTACTCTGCTTACCTGGATGTGTTTGGTAGCCAGGCTCAAAGCCGTGATGGCGATGGTGACTCTGAAGAACCAATGGATAAGCCGCCACCACGCCGCACTTCTCCCATGAAAGAAGCGCCAAAGCTGCGATCGCGCCCTGTTTCTGATGAGTCATCATCGATCAGTTGATTGTGCCGATCGCTCGCCTTTGGTTGTATTGGCGTCAGTCATCACGCTTAAGTTTAGACCCGCTTTATTAAAATTCTCAAGCAGGTCAAACGAGCCGCAAGACGCCTGATATGTCAAAAAGAAGAAAAACTCAGGTGCTTTTGTCAGTGTTGGGTCATTTACAATTGATTGCATGGTAGAAGCTGTCATTGTCCCATTGTCCAGCATTGAAAGTACGATCGCTCTTGTTGGAGAGCGAGAAGAAAATTTGAAAACCCTGGCGCGACAGACAGGCGCAACATTTGTCCTTCGGGGTCAAGAGCTACACATCTCAGGCACTGAAGACCAGATCAACCTGGCAACGCAGCTAGTGAACGCGCTCAAAGAGACCTGGAATAGCGGCATGATGCTTTCTGGTGTTGATATCCTTACGGCTCGGCAGGCACTGGAAACTCAACAGCAAGACGCGCTCAAAGAGTTGCGACAAGACGTGTTGGCACGCACCCGTAGCGGTGAAGACATTCGTGCTAAGACCTTCCGACAACGGCAGTACATTCAAGCCGTTCGCACCCACGATCTCACCTTTTGCATTGGTCCAGCAGGGACAGGCAAAACATTTCTTGCAGCGGTGTTAGCGGTACAAGCGCTGTTAGCAAACCAGTACGAACGACTGATCCTCACTCGCCCCGCAGTCGAAGCCGGGGAAAAGCTAGGCTTTTTGCCCGGAGATTTGCAGCAGAAGGTGAATCCTTACCTGCGCCCTTTATACGATGCGCTGTACGAATTCATCGATCCAGAGAAGATTCCCAGTTTGATGGAGCGGGGTGTGATTGAAGTGGCTCCGATCGCATACATGCGGGGACGCACTCTGAACAACGCTTTTGTGATTCTTGACGAAGCTCAGAATACAACGCCATCGCAGATGAAAATGCTGCTCACTCGGTTAGGCTTTCGCTCTCGTATGGTCGTTACAGGCGATTTAACCCAAACCGATCTACCGCAGCACCAATCGTCTGGCTTAGCTGTCGCACAAAAAATTCTACGATCGGTAGAGGGGGTTGCCTTCTGTAACCTTTCCAAAGCGGATGTAGTTCGGCATCCGTTGGTGCAGCGCATTGTTGCTGCTTACGAGCAGTACGAGCAACCGTAAGATGGCAATGTGCCCAATTCTGCCTTCATTTCAGTCTTGAGGATCGGAGCATAATTTAACGGTAGTGCAGCCCAAAGAATAACGCTTCAAGGGTGTGTGTAAAGCTGCATCACATCGGCGATCGCCATGCGTGATTGGGCACCTAACGTTAACGGCGATGTATGCCCCCGGTTGAGATGATCGGCTGCCGCACAGGCAATCATGGCGGCATTATCGGTGCAGTACTTGAGCGGTGGAAAGAGCACACGCAAATTGTGAGCTTGAGCAGCGGCTTGCAAGTGCTGGCGCAAACCACTATTGGCAGCCACACCCCCACCGACCGCAATGGTAGTCAGCCCGTAATCGATCGCACAGGCGATCGATCGCTTCGTCAATGCTTTGGCAACGGTTGCCTGGAAACTAGCAGCTAAGTCTTCTACTGGCAGCGTTTGCGTCTCCTGCTGAAGCTTCTGGGTGAGCCGCAACATCGCCGTTTTTAAGCCACTAAAGCTCGAATCATAGGGATGAAAGCCGCCTGTTGGTAGCGATACCTGCCCTTCTGGTAAAGCAAAGGCTTTGGGATTGCCCTGCGTTGCCAGTCGATCGATGATTGGTCCACCAGGGTAATCTAAATGCAGTAAACGGGCAACTTTATCAAACGCTTCACCTGCCGCATCGTCGCGAGTTTGTCCCAGCGTTTTGTAATCGCCGCAGTCTTTTACATAAATTAAGCTGGTATGCCCACCGGATACCAGCAGGCAAAGAAATGGCGGTTCCAAATCAGCATTGGTCAGATAAGAAGCGTAGATGTGTCCTTCAAGATGATGCACGCCAATCAAAGGCTTCTGATGCAAGAGCGCCAGAGTCTTAGCAGTGGTTAAGCCCACCAGCAACGCGCCGACTAAGCCTGGGGCACAAGTCGCAGCAATGCCATCAATAGCCGACCAATTCAACTGTGCGTCTTGAAGTGCCTGCGCGATCGCGGGATTAATCATTTCCACATGCTGACGCGAAGCAACTTCTGGCACAATACCGCCATAGGGTTGGTGAGCAGCAATCTGTGACGAAATAACACTACTCAAAACATGACGATTATTCACAACCGCCACCGCTGTTTCGTCACAACTTGTTTCAATTGCCAAAACTGTCACCATTTGCTGGTACCTTTTTGAAGGTATAGACTGCCTCTTGTAGCTTAAACTGCAACGGGGATTGCTTCAAACGGTACGATGCTATTCAACTTAGTGAACGGACCGCTGCAAAACCCCTAAGTTGTTTGTACGAAAAATTGCGTTTTGTAACATAAGGGAAACAATTCCATGCGACGGTTGTTTGCTCTGATTCTTGCCATTACTCTCTGGTTTGGGTTTGTCTCTATCCCTCCAGCGAATGCTTCTAACTTAACACCTTGCAAAGATTCAGCCGCGTTTGCTCAGCGGGCTAAAGATTCTGTTAGCGCCACTGCGAGCCAGCGTTTTAAGTTCTATGCCGACTCCGGCGTTTTATGTGGTGATGAAGGACTGCCTCACTTAATTGTCGATCCCACAGCCGCTCATGCGGGTGAGTTTGCTATTCCGAGTATTCTCTTCCTTTATATTGCTGGCTGGATTGGCTGGGTGGGTCGTGCCTATCTTCAGGCAGTCAAGAAAGGCTCGAATCCGGAGCAAGATGAGATCATCATCAATGTTCCATTAGCGGTTAAATTGGCGCTTTCTGGGTTTGCTTGGCCTCTGGCAGCGCTGAAGGAGTTTACCACGGGTGAGCTGACAGCGAAGGATGACGAAATCACCGTTTCTATTCGCTAGTTTGTCTTGTTTTTTCTAGGAGAACCTTCATGCAGTATTTCCTCAAGTATCTTTCGACGGCTCCTGTGATTGCCACAGTCTGGTTTGTCTTCACGGCTGGTATCTTGATTGAGTTCAATCGCTTTTTCCCCGATCTACTGTTCCACCCCATGCCTTGAGTTGGAACTAACGGTTTGATCAAGGGATTTAGCACAGAACTTGCCCTCACAAAAGAGTTGTGATCGCCCACGATCGCAGCTCTTTTTTGTGCCCATGTTTTCCGTCGATCAAAGCGGAATCGCTCTCATTGCACCCTCTCACTACGGCGCTTGATGGGACAGATAGCGAAGCGATCGTTAGAATCGCAAAAACATTTATTGGACGATACCAACACAGTCCTTGTATCTTTAGAAATTACACTAGCTATTGCTTGGCTTTTTTTGTGTGAACCAGGAGGCATATGACAGTTAGCAAACCCGAAAACCAATCCAGCAATATTGGTACCAGCGGTATTGGAACCAAAAAGACAAGTGCGCCTGCATCTACCAGCGATCGCAGCCAGCAGAAATTACCCTTTGTTGCTCCTCAACTGATTGCTGTGAGTGATTTTCAAGACAGCAGCTTAGCCACACCAATTAATAGCTCACCGTTCACCCTTACTTTTATTAATCAACTGCCTGCCTATCGCCAGGGCTTGTCCTCCTTTCAAAGAGGGTTACAGGTGGGGATTGCTCATGGCTCATGGCTGCCTATTCCTTTTGTTGCCTTAGGACCCTTACGCGATACTCACCTTGCTCTGCTAGCTGGAGCACTGTCTGCTGCTGGTGTAGTAGTCATTGCAACGCTGGCGCTCTTAGCCTATGCCGAAAGTGCTCCACCACAACCGATCGCGACCCTAACCACCCCCAATCCACCCGACAATTTCAAGACGTCTCAAGGCTGGCAGTCATTTGCCCAAGGTTTCTTGATGGGCGGCATGGGGGGAATTGTCTTCGCCTTTGTCCTACTAATGGTTTTTAACCTCATCCAGTGGGTGCTTTAGAACGCTGCGTTGAGGTTTCGGTGGACTTGTTAGCAGGTGGCGGTTGCAAAGAGGGTTGTTTCGATGCGATCGAGGGCTTTCGCAAAGTCATCGTTGATAATGCGAATGTCAAACTCGCTTGCGGCATCAATTTCAGCTCTGGCAGACTGGAGACGACGGGTGATCGCCTCTTCGCTGTCCTGTGCGCGTCCACGAATGCGATATTCCAGTTCAAGCATTGAAGGCGGCAGAATAAAGATTTGGAGCGCATCAGGAAAAGTTTTACGGATTTGACGCGCCCCCTGCAACTCAATTTCTAAAATGACACGCTTACCTTGCCGGATTTGAGCCTCCACTGCTTGACGGGGCGTACCGTAAAAGTTGCCAGCAAATTCTGCCCATTCCAGCAATTCGCCGCTAGCAACCATCCGCTCGAAGGTGCTGCGGTTGACGAAATAGTAGTTTTTACCGTCAATTTCACCAGGGCGCGGTGCCCGCGTTGTTACGGATACGGAAAGATATAGTTCAGGATGCCGTTGGATCAGCGATCGCAGTAGGGTGCCTTTGCCAACACCGCTCGGTCCCGTCAGAACAATCAACTCACCCATATCCATATCTGTTCTCAGTGATACAGCTTGCAAAACGTTAATAATTCTTTATCTTCACCTAAAGAAGTAACGACTGGCAATCTAAAACGGTACATTTAAGTGAAATGGCTGACATAGCGTTCAAGGTCAAGTAGATCTAACCTGAAGCTTAAACTCGTTTTAACCGCTGTATTCAATCAATTATCACTATTGGCTCCCTCTTTGCTAACAATAAGCCGATTGGCGACGGTCTCAGGTTGAATGGCTGACAGAATCACATGCCCTGAATCGGTAATGATGACGGCACGAGTTCGACGACCATAGGTCGCGTCAATTAGCTGCCTGCTATCTCTAGCATCAGTGATGATACGCTTGATGGGAGCAGACTCTGGGCTAACGATCGCGATCACCCGATTGGCAGAAACGATATTGCCAAAACCGATATTAATCAGCTTAATGTCCATGCGGACTACAGTAGAAGTGTGGGAAGCCTGTCCAAACTTAGTCTTCCATCGTAGTTCACAAAAAAGTGGTCGAACCAGTCGCACTGAATAACCGTCAACTTTAGCCAATGGTGGCTTGATCAAAAGTGCGTGCCACGTCACCTGACAACGGCATTCCAGATTTCATGGCGATTCTGGATAAGGTGTACGACCACGCTGCCCCCCCCTTACCCCTCATTCATCTTGCTGCTTTGCAACCTGTTGATTTTACAACCCTTACTGCCATCGCCACGGAACTGCGTACTGATTGGCTACCCGCTCGGTTGGAGCAAGCTTACCAGCGCGATCGCCATACTCTTTACCTGGGTTTACGCACCTTAAACCAGCGGGGTTGGTTACTGGTATCCTGGCATCCTCAGGCGGCGCGTTTGTGCATGAGTGACTCGCCGCCTCGTAGCCCCGACACGTTTACCTTTAGCCAGCAACTCAAGCACCAGTTGGGTAATTTAGCATTAGTTGCTATTGCGCCGATCGCACCGTGGGAGCGCGTCCTTGATCTCCAGTTTGCCCAACGTCCGGGAGAGACAGCCTTGTGGCATCTCTACGTAGAAATCATGGGAAAATATAGCAATGTCATTCTCGCCAACCAGGACAATCAGATTGTGACGGCAGCGCATCAGGTCAGCGCTCAACAGTCGAGCGTCCGCCCAATTCAAACGGGGCAACCTTACGAACTACCACCCTCATTGACGGGACCCGTGCCCAAGTTAGCTGAACCCTTCGATCGCTGGCACGAACGGATTAGTTTGGTTCCTGGTACGCTCCAGCGCAATTTACAAAAAAACTACCGGGGACTCAGTTCCGCACTCACGGTTTCTCTCATTCAAGCGGCTGGGTTAAGCCCAGATCAGCTTACCGATCGTCTGAGCACCGCCCAGTGGCAGGCGCTTTTTCAACGTTGGCAAGAGTGGCTGCGGGCGTTAGAAAATGAAACGTTTCGGTCTGGTTGGACAGTTGATGGCTACACCGTAATGGGTTGGGGACTGACCGAAGCGGTCGATCGCGTGCAACCAGTCGTCGATCGCTACTACTCTAGTCAGCTTGAGCGCCAAGAATTTGTCCAGCTACGCCATCAACTGAGTCAGAAACTCAACACGCTGCTCGAAAAGCTGCGCGTCAAGGCAAACGTTTTTCAGGCACGATTACAGCAGTCTGATGTCGCCGATCGCTACCGAGAACAAGCCGATTTGTTGATGGCAAACCTGCATCATTGGCAACTCGGCATGAGCGCGATCACCCTACCTGACTTCACAACTGAACAACCGCTGACCATTCCGTTAAACCCTGAAAAGAACGCGGTGCAGAATGCTCAGGGACTTTATAAACAGCACCAAAAGCTGAAACGTGCCCGAAACGCGATCGCGCCTCTTTTTGCAGACGTGAATGCGGAAAGCCATTATCTAGAGCAGGTTGAATCTGCTCTGACTGAACTCGCTGCCTATCAAACGACTGAAGACCTCAACACCCTCAACGAAATCCGTGACGAACTGATCCAGCAGCGTTATTTGAGCGATCCAGACTACCGCCCTGCCACCTTGAACCGAGACGAGAGCCAGAGTTATCCCTACCGCTACGCTACGCCAAATGGTTTAGAAGTCCTGGTCGGGCGCAACAATCGTCAAAATGACCAATTAACATTCCGCACCGCAGGCGAGTACGACCTCTGGCTGCATACACAAGAAATTCCGGGTAGCCATGTCTTGCTGCGCTTGAAGCCCGGAACCACCCCCGAAAAAGATGATGTGCAATTTGCTGCAAATCTGGCAGCTTATTACAGCCGCGCTCGCCAGAGCGAACAGGTTTCGGTGATTTATACGGAACCAAAGCATGTGTATAAGCCGAAAGGTGCCAAACCGGGCATGACGGTCTACAAGCACGAGCGCACCATCTGGGCACAGCCTCAGCAGGGGGGACAGTACCCGCTCCAGCAGGAGAATTCTAAGCTGAATCACTGAGGTTAGCAGCACTGGTCTCTTAGTAGCTGCTAGTTCAACCCTCTGGTACCTCTGATAGTAAGGTTGTAGGCAAGGTCGCAAAAGCGCGTTTTTGAAGCCACTGGGTAAGCAGAACCGAGTTTGTTTATCAGCCAAAGCCTCTTCCATTAGACCTCGGCTACCAAGATAAAGCGGGACAGCGATGCCCTGGGCAGATGAAATTCGCCTCATCATAGAAAAACCCTGCGACCAAGCGCGA
>JBBSHC010000037.1:0-11336 GCA_038253425.1 Leptolyngbyales cyanobacterium
AGACCCAGATTTGAAGGACGTTTGCCAGAAAACTTGAACATAGCTGAATGAGTTAACGGGTAAAGAGCGAAACGGTTAGAGGCATAAGCCGTTACTCTTTTTTACCAGCTTTCGGTTCTGGTTCAGCGTCTAGAGCGCGATCGAGCACGGCACGGGCATCTTCTGCCTGTATCCTGGCTTCCCTATAGCGTAAATTTGCCTGAGCATAGGTCTTTAGCACCTTAAACCCATCCTTCAAGCTGACCACCTCCTCTTCACTGACAGGCTCATCGCTAAACAAAACATCAAGTTTAGTTCTCACCTGGAGTGCTTCTGTGCGAGATTCTTGCAGCTTCAGCTTCAGGTTTGCCAGGTTGCTAAGCACCTGTACAGCGTGAGTAACGGCATCGTCTTCAGGGCTAGGGGTAAGGGTCGGTTCTTTCACTTCAATAAATTGTTGAGGGGCGAAGCCATCAGAAAGTTCGGTCGGCAGTTCACCAGCATCCATCAGCTCGATCAACTGATCCATTGCCTTTTCACGGGCTTTGGTGGAGTCTTTGCCCGGAACCGTCAGAATGACTTCTGGACTTTGCACAAGCGTGTACTGAACCATAGGAATAAAATAAATACATTTGTACTATAAACTTACCGCATGAAGCACGTACTTGACTTAGATTACAGCCCCTTTAGTTTCTATGCGATGCTGCTGAAGTAGTGCGAACTATGAGTAGGTAGTGCAGACTATTGGCGGTGCGGACTGTTGAGGCAGTGATGAACACCCCCTGTCCCCGTTATCCTACACTCCGATCGCAGGCGAGGCTAGTCATCCGTAAAGAACGATTACGAGTGACAGCGATCGCCACTTCAGACAGACAGCACTGTTCGTCGAGGCACTCTTCCAACGAAATCTTTACCGTATTCGAGCAGTTTAGCGCGTTCCCTCACCAAGAATTTACTGAAGATCCCTCCTGGCGGGCATTAAGCTGAGTGTATAAGTTTTTTAAGAAGGCTTGCGCTTAAAGCTTATTCGTAAACTCGTCTTGTCTCTCTGAACGTGACGAAGTAGTGCAAATAATCTTCCTACCAGTTGGGTTTCGAGATCTTTTGCAACGCCAACGCTTCGCTCAGCGAGACAATTTGTTGATCGGTTGGTGCATCGTTTGTACAAGTGATGTCCCTGCTTTAAGCAGTCCCAACAGAGGGATTGTTGTTTTTTCACGCCGTTAAGGGGTGAAAAGATAAGGCTTTGATCGGTGCAAACAGGTCATTTCGCAGCCAACCAACGCTTCGTAGTCTTCTCCGGTAGCAAAGCAGTATCACCATATCTACGCCTTATTAAGTGACACTGGCAGCTTTCTACTGGCTCTTTCAGGGTGCAGCAAGTTCGACCATTAATCAGTTCGACTACTAATCTGATCAGGGGCTTGACGCTTGATCAGCCGTAGCGCGTGAGATGCTCAGCCAGGGCGATCGTAGCCTCTAGTTGACTGAGCTTCACGTCTTAGATTGACCATTGCTTAACCGAATTACCGCTATACCGAGGAGTGCTAGGCAACCAATGCAAGGACAAAGCAGTCTCGTCAAAGAAGCCTGGGAATTGTTAGAAGATGCGATCGTTTACTACCGTGGACGCCCGGTTGGCACGGTGGCAGCACGAGACCCCTATGTTGAATCGCTAAATTATGACCAGTGCTTTGTGCGCGATTTTGTATCGGCAGCACTGTTGCTTCTGATCAAGGGCAGGCACGAAATTGTCCGCGATTTTTTAATCGAAACGCTGGCACTGCAAAGCAGCGACAAACAAATGGATTGCTTCAATGCGGGGCAGGGCTTGATGCCAGCCAGCTTTAAGGTGGAAGCGTGGGACGCTCATCAGTATTTAACGGCTGACTTTGGGGAACACGCGATCGGTAGAGTGACCCCGGTGGACTCGTGCCTCTGGTGGATGATTTTGCTGCGGGCATATGTGAAAGCAACGGGGGATATGACGCTGGCGCACGAACCAGAGTTTCAGCACGGCATTATTCTCATCCTCAAGCTGTGTCTTGCCGATCGCTTTGATATGTACCCCACGATGCTGGTTCCTGATGGTGCCTTCATGATCGATCGCCGGATGGGTGTTTTTGGGCATCCCCTCGAAATCCAGGCGCTGTTTTATGCCGCGTTGCGGGCAGCACGCGAACTGCTGGCTCCGGGGCGCAAAGGGGATATTTACATGCAGGTGGTCAACCAACGCTTGAGTATTTTGAACTTTCACATCCGGGAGTATTATTGGCTGGATCTCAGCCGACTCAATGATATTTACCGCTTCCGGGGTGAAGAGTTTGGCGAAACGGCAGTCAATAAGTTCAACATTTATCCCGATTCCATTCCTTACTGGTTGACAGAATGGATGCCCGAAAAAGGTGGCTATCTGGCAGGAAATTTGGGTCCCGCGCAGATGGACTTTCGCTTTTTCTCGCTGGGCAATTTGATGGCGATCGTGTCATCCCTGGCAAGCGAACCTGAAGCTCATGCAATCATGGACTTAATTGAGCAGCGCTGGCAGGATCTCGTCGGCTACATGCCCATGAAAATTTGCTTTCCGGCGGTTGAAGACCTGGAATGGAAAATTCTCACAGGGTGCGATCCCAAAAATGTGCCCTGGTCGTACCATAACGGCGGTAACTGGCCTGTGTTGCTTTGGAGTTTAGCGGCTGTTGCCCAAAAGACAGGCAGACCAGAGTTAGGTTGGCGGGCGATCGAAATGGCAGAGCGGCGGCTCAGCGAAGATGAATGGCCAGAATACTACGACGGTCGCAATGGGCGGTTGGTTGGCAAAGCCTCGCGCAAGTACCAGACCTGGACAATTTCAGGTTATTTGCTGGCGCGTGAGTTTCTTGAAAATCCGCAGCACATAGACTTAATTAGCTTTGATGAAGACCTGGAAATGCTGGCGCTCATGAGCAAAGTGCGCGAGTTACGGTAGGTCATTCGAGGTTGGCAATCATCAGAGATTAGCAATGGCGATCGGTTCAATGTCATCGGCGATCGCAAACCCAAAAACTCTGGAGTAGAAGTAAAACTCGCCATCCAGCGTCCGTTTAATGTTCTCGGCTTTGCGGAACCCGTGCTGTTCGCCCTCAAAAAGGACATACGCCACGGGAAGTTTTTTAGCGCGCAAGGCATTGACCATCATCTCTGCCTGGTTGGGCGGCACGATTTTGTCTTCGTCCCCTTGAAAGAAAATCACGGGACAGGAGAGACGATCGGTGGCATAAATGGGCGATCGCTCCCGATACAGCGCTTCCTGCTCTGGATAGGGACCAATCAACCCATCGAGATAGCGGGACTCAAACTTGTGCGTGTCTTGTGCCAGGGCTGCCAAATCGCTCACACCATAGAAGCTGGCACCCGCCTTGAAGACCTTACGGAAGGTAAGCGCTGCCAACGTCGTATAACCGCCCGCACTGCCGCCATCAATTACCAGGCGATCGCCATCTACCGCACCCGCTTCTGCCAGATACTTCGCACCATTGGCGCAGTCATCCACATCTACAACGCCCCATTGTCCATTCAGGCGTTCACGATACGCCCGTCCATAGCCCGTACTGCCGCCATAGTTCACATCCAGCACCGCAAACCCGCGACTCGTCCAATACTGAATTTTGAGATTGAATAGCGTTGAGGTCGAACCAGTTGGACCACCGTGGCTTTTTACCAGTAATGGCGGGTGCTCGTCAGTAGGGGCAGTGTAATCCTGGTTTGTGGGTGGGTAAAAGAAGCCGTAAGCAGTCAAGCCTTGTTCTGTAGGAAACGCGATCGCCTGTGGTACCGATAAATAGCCTGGATCAAGCGTGAGACTGCTGGAGCGGCGTAACACTGTGATCTGCCTGGTACCTAGATCAAGTTGCACGATCGCTCCCGGTTCCGTTGCCGATCCCGCATTG
Source organism: Leptolyngbyales cyanobacterium (assembly GCA_038253425.1). GTDB lineage: Bacteria > Cyanobacteriota > Cyanobacteriia > Leptolyngbyales > Leptolyngbyaceae > Stenomitos. The sequence continues at coordinate 3,909 of JBBSHC010000037.1, forward strand.
AAGAAAACACGCCCTGGCGCGACACGGATACCGCCAATTTCGGTGTAGGGTGTCTCCAGCGGCTCCAGTTGCTTCGTTCGAGTGTCCAAACGGGCGAGATAGGAAAGACCCTCTTTGCTGTAGGTGCAAATCAGAGACTCCGCTGACTCAAAGGCATAGTTTGCAATGCCAAAGACCCAGTGGGGTGAGCCAAATTCTACCGCCATCGGGCACAGCGGTTCAATGTTGTCTTCACCCTCGCTGCCCTGCCAACGATAAAGGTTCCACCAACCAGAGCGATCGCTCACAAAGTACAGCACGCCATCCGGCGACCACCGAGGTTCTACAACCGACTCATTGATGCCACCCGCAATTTGTTTTGGCGCTTCTAGTGACCCATCGGCTGCAACGGATGCGACCCACAATTCCGTGCCATCCCAGGGCATATTGGGATGATTCCAGCTTAACCACGCTAAATGGGAACCATCGGGACTGAGATGAGGTGATGAGTAGAAATCGCTGCCAGAAACCAGCACGCGCTGCTCTGTACTGCCATCTAAACTAAGGCTGGCGATCGTATTTACCGCTTCACCATCGCTCGTATGGTCTTCTCGCACACAGATCAAGCGATCGCGTTGAGCATCAATGACACCATCGGCATACCGTAAGGCGGCTTCTGGCGTGATTGCCATCGGTTCTGACCCGCTTTCCTGGCGATACAGCCGTTGGTCAGCAAAGTTAGAGAAGTAGAGCGTTCCTTGATGAATTAAGTAGGCTCCACCGCCATACTCATGCACCCGCGATCGCACATTAAATGGGGCTGGCGTTACATCGATCGTATGACCATCAGGCAGCAGACGTACCACAACATTGCGCCCCGCCTCTGTTGGACGGAGTTCCGTCCAGTAGACCGCTTCACCGTCCAGGCATACTCCACCCAGCCCGATCGTTCCAGCCACAATCAGATCAGAGCTAATAGGGGATTTCCAGGAGCCGTAAGATGCTACACGTGGATCGGTCATATTTTAGAAGAATGAGGGAGGTAGGGGGAGCGCGGAGGGAGGGGCGTGGGGGAGCAGCAGTAGAAAGGAAAGGAGGGGAAGCAGTGGAAGCGAGGGAGGCAGGGAAAGTTTTGAGTTAGGAAGGGGGAGGAGTTTTAAGCTTGGTCTTGACCATGACTAACAGCAATCTCAGCTTTTAGCCTTTATCCCTCAGCCTTTAGCCTTTTACCTTCTGCTTTTTACCTTTTACCTTCTACCTCTCCATGCGCCTGTTCTACTCTACGCTACTGACCCGCCTTAGAACCCGCAGGTTTTGGTAGGGTGAAATTTAGCTGTCCATGCTTCATTTGCATCTGTCCGCCTAGCGCGAGAATTTCCTGTTTTGCTCGCTCTTGCGTTGCTTTATCCTGCACCGCTACTGCTTGATAGTAAACAGATGTCCAGGCTTGAAACCGAACAGGCGTGCTATTGGGATCGCTACGCAGAAAGGCTGCCGTTTGCTGAAACAGGGGTGCAAGGGCTTGATAAGGAGTGCCCTGCACCCATTTGGCTGCCATTTCGTGGGATACGATCGCGCCGGGAACATCACCCAACAGCAGCAGTTGATCCAGCCCTTTAAACCGCCACACTTGAAACGCTTTGGGATTGATTTCTGGTGCCAATGCGGCTGTGCCTCGATCCATAAACCGAATTGCTGTCTGGGGTTGCCCTAATTGGTAGGAGATGGTGCCCGAAAGAAACAGGTAAATATCAACGAAGCGGGGGTCTAGTCGCGTGATGATATCAAAATACTCAGGGCTGAGATTGTAGCCTGTCTGCTCTCGTACGGGTGTGTCACCGTAGTACTGCAAAAAGTTAAGGAAGGTCCAATCGGCAATCAAATTATCGAAGCCAAAGGTCGGCAGTTGCTTCAATAGCCGCAATTTTACAGCTTCCTGTTGCTCTGCTTGCTTGGGATCAGATGCCCACAGCGATGGGCGATCGAGCTGAAACCGCTGCATCAAGACGACACCGCCAAGGGCAACAACTGCGATCGCGCCACTAACGAGCGATCGTACCCACTGTGACCCACTGCTCCTGCTCTTTGCTACCATGACTCACCCTGTACCGCGTTTTTAGAACAGATATTGCTTTCTTTACTATGTCCAGTTGGCTCGCGCATCATGAACTGCCACGCAAAATTTAATAAATAGCTTGAGTGTAGTTAAACAAAGATGATTTGGAGATGGAGACGGTGAAACCCTCTGTTTGGGGGCGAAGCCTCACCCTCTTCTTACAATTGATGAGGATCACCTACTTAAATCCTCACAAAAAATAACAAAACTCAAGCTAAAGGTTTAGCAAAGTTAATTTGTAGACCCCTATGCCAATCGACGGAGATTCGGTTAGATTGACTGAAAGGTTTCGATCGAGGTTTGACCGAGCTGTTGAACTGAAAGAGTGCTAAATGTGTGGGACGCTTGTCGAACTGTCATTCGTTTAGTGGACGCTACTCTGACGGTTTGAGTATCCTAAAGACAAGGCTAACCCTATCTCCAATCGTCCTGTTATCCCTCTATTAGTGGTGTAAGTGATACAAATAGTTTCAAGCTTCAGTGTGACCGCAGCATCTTAGCAGTGCCCGTCCTTTTTCTGAGCCACCTCATTTATTTTTTCCCTCCATGAACCGACCTTCAAAGCGCCTTCCTTTGCTTCAAGTAGCTCTGTGTAGCGGGGCAGTCGCTGCCACAGCCGCAATCTCTCTTTTTGGTCCTGGTCTGAGTCGCGTTCGTGCTGCCTTGCAAGAAAGCCCCAAGGCTGTCGTTGATGAAGCCTGGCAGATTGTCAACCGCGAGTACGTTGACGGCACCTTTAATCAAACTGACTGGCAAGCTGTTCGTACAACGCTGCTGAACAAAAACTACACCTCCCGCGAGCAGGCGTACGTTGCCTTGCGCGCTGCGTTATCAAAGCTCAACGATCCTTACACTCGCTTCATGGATCCTAAGCAGTATGAAGCGTTGAGTAATCAAACCTCTGGCGAACTTTCTGGAGTGGGTATTCGGCTGGAAGTGAATGACCAGACCAAAGTTCTCACCGTGGTTGAGCCAATTGAAAACTCTCCGGCACTGAAGGCGGGCATTCAGGCAGGCGATCAAATTCTGGCGATCGATGGCAAGAAAACGAAAGGGATGACCGTAGAGGATGCCTCTAATCTCATTCGGGGGGATGCTGGCACGAAGGTGAAGCTGGACATTGGTCGTCAGGGTAAAGACAGCCTTGCCTTTGCTCTGACTCGTGCCCGTATTGAACTACCAACCGTACGCTATTCGCTCAGACAAGAAGGTCCGAAACGGGTTGGCTACATCCGCTTGAATGAGTTTAGCGCTCATGCTGCTGAGCAGATGCGCCACGCCATTCAAGATTTAGATACTCAGAAAGCAGATGGTTTTGTTTTAGATTTGCGGGGCAACCCTGGAGGGCTGCTACAAGCCAGTATTGACATCAGCCGGATGTGGATGGATAAAGGCGCGATCGTTCGCACGGTCGATCGCAAGGGCAACAATGAGGAACTGGCAGCGAATCGCACTGCTCTGACCAAACTGCCACTCGTTGTTCTGGTTGATGGTAATTCGGCTAGTTCGAGCGAAATCCTCACGGGAGCACTGAAAGACAATGGACGCGCTACGGTCGTTGGTAGTCAAACCTTTGGTAAAGCGCTAGTGCAGTCGGTGCATTCCCTATCAGATGGCTCTGGTCTGGCAGTGACGATCGCTCACTATTACACTCCCAGAGGCACTGACATCAGCCATAAAGGAATTACTCCCGACATCAAGATCGATCTGAGCGACGAACAGCGCCAAAAGCTGGCATCAAATCCTAAACTGGTTGCTACTAAAGACGATCCACAGTACGCCCGTGCGCTGGTCACGTTGGACAAGGTTGCCTTTAAGCAGCCTGTTCCCGCAGTAATGATGCAGCAAGCAAACCAGAGCCAGAAATAAAGACACAAGACAGGTAGTGCCTGTTTGAAAATGGGTAGTGGACGGCATTGTGACCATCTGCTACCCATTCTTTACGATTGGATCGAGTTGAGGAGGCAGCCCATTGAACGGTATATTTCTACCGACTTAACGTCCTGAGCTGATTTGGCTCACTAAATGTCTGAGTTCAGGCAGAATCAGCTTTTGCATGGCGAGTGTGACAGCACCCGTCGAACCAGGAACCGAAAAAACAAGCTTGGCTTGGAAAACGCCTGCGATCGCCCGTGATGCCATTGCCCGTGAGCCAACTTCTTGATAGCTCAGCCAGCGAAATAGTTCGCCAAAACCAGGGAGCGTTTTCTCTAGCAGTGCGGCGATCGCGTCATAAGTTGTGTCTCTAGCTGCGATCCCCGTACCGCCGTTGACGATGACTGCGGCTAAAGCTGTCTGTTGACTCATCTGCTCAAGCTGCGTTTGAATCTCCACAGGCTCGTCCTTAACAATGGCGTAGGCAAGCACTTGATGCCCTGCATCGCGCAGCAGTTGCTGGACTAATTGACCGCTACGATCGGTCTCTACAGTACGTGTATCGCTGACCGTAAGCACGGCGCAGTGAATCGCTGTTGGCGCAGAGTCAGGATGGGGAGTTACTGCCATGAATCACTGGATGCACGTGTTGCTGAGAACGAGCCTTGATAGTAGCTGGCAATGACAAGCGTGAAGCGATCGGAGCCGCTTCAGTGATGAACTGCCTCTCTTCTACCACTTTTTCGACGCAGTTGTAAGCAGCGGTTTTAGAACAGCCAGTCTACGATTTGTTAAAGTCCAGCCCATGCTCTTGAGCATACCGCTCCATAAAGCGCATGAAGCGATCCCACTCTTCCACCGACTTGATCAAGTAGGTTGCTTCTAATGCTTCCGGTTGACCGTTGATAAACTTAGCGTTGACTTCCCGTGTGGTCAACTCACCTTCTTCATCAATCAGATACATCCCGGTAATGCTGTCATTACTGCTGTTGCTCAGCGCCTTGGGGTTCTGAAAGTAGAAGATGGCTTTACCGTTGCTGCCGTCACGAGCGCGGGTCAGACGAACATCAGGCACTACGTCCTCATCAACACCACGGGAAAATTGAATTTGAGCCATAATCCTCAGTTAGCATTTATGTTGGGCAGAACACTATTCTCCCACGTCGAGGCTAGTCACAAAATAGGCTACTCAAATAAGGCAGGCTCACTCTAACAGGCACTCATTTCTCTAGCAGGCATCCACATTGGATAGTCTTCGCGCTTTTCAACGCCCTGTTGCTGTAAGCGGAGCGCGATCGCGTAGCTACTACGGGCCTCACCAGCACGATTGAGATAGCTTAAAACAGCACCACGAAAGATCCAGCTTTCACAATGGTTGGATGCGATCACAAGTGCCTTGTTGAAACTAACTAGTGCGGCTTCATAGTGGTTGAGATGTGTCAGCACCACACCACGAAAGACCCAGATTTGTGGCTCATTGGGTTCAAGGTCTAGCGCCAGATTAAAACTGTCGAGGGCAGCGGCGTAATCCCCTTTTTTAGTCAGTCGTTTGCCGCGCTCGTAACAAAGCCAGTGCGATGAGGCTGGTACTGACAGCGTCTCAGTAAGTTTTCGTGATGAGTGGTGCGGATGCGTAGCCTGTGAGGTTTTAGCTGAAACAGAAATACCCATGAACTGGTAAAACTCCAAGCGCTAAACGGCAAGAGGACGAACAATCTCGCTATCGCTCTACGTCTAAATTGTTACCTTCCTAATACGGTAACTACCAGAGCAGGAATGAAGGTTTGCAGAAACGAAACAGTATAGAGTCAAATTTGAAGTTTGGATAATGAAATTGAAAGGCTTGCTTGACGCTTATTTCAGGATATTCACTTACGGCAAAGCACGTAGAAAACAAGTTTGCCGCTCCGCCATTTAGCTGAATGCAATCTCTTTGACAATTCTCCTGGTATCAAAAAGAACCTGCTTACAAGCCTGAATCTTGTTCTTTTTTTGGCGATCGCAGGTTCAGGTTCAGCCCGATACTTTTTTTGCTGGCATTGCGGTAGAGAACGTTTGTAGAGACCCGTGCGATCGAGCCTCTACAAACGTAACCTGTTAACCCTGACGAAGTTTTTCCAGAACACTCCGGTCTTCTAGTGTGGACGTGTCGCCTGAGATTTCAACACCACTTGCCAGGTCACGCAGCAACCGACGCATAATCTTGCCAGAGCGAGTTTTGGGCAAGGCATCGGCAAAGCGAATTTCACCAGGACGAGCGATCGCGCCAATTTCTTGCACGACATGCTGTTTGAGTTCTTTGAGCAGCGCATCGCTGGGGCTGTACGTGCCTTCCAAAGTGACAAACGCCACGATGTCTTGCCCTTTTAGCTCGTCTGGTTTGCCAACGACTGCGGCTTCAGCAACGGCTGGATGAGAGACTAGCGCCGACTCGATCTCCATTGTGCCGAGACGATGCCCAGCCACATTGATCACATCGTCTACTCGACCCATCACCCAGAAGTAACCGTCTTCATCGCGACGGGCACCATCCCCTGCAAAGTAAAGGTACTGCCCATCGGTTGGTGGAATGTGTTCCCAGTAGGTTTGGCGGAAGCGATCGGGATCACCATAAATTGTTCGCATCATACCTGGCCAGGGATGTCTGACTGCCAGATAGCCACCCTCGTTTTCAGGCACAGACTTACCGTTTAAATCAATAACGTCTGCCAAAATGCCAGGGAACGGTAGCGTTGCCGAACCCGGCTTAGTAGGAATGGCACCCGGTAGCGCTGTGATCATAATGCCGCCTGTTTCTGTTTGCCACCAGGTATCAACAATGGGGCAGCGTCCACCGCCGATGACCTGCTGATACCAGATCCAGGATTCTGGGTTAATGGGTTCACCAACGGTACCCAATAGCCGCAATGACGACAGATCACGGGCATTGGGATGCTCGTCGCCCATTTTGATGAACGCGCGAATGGCGGTTGGTGCGGTGTAAAAAACATTGACGCCGTGCTTTTCGATCACATCCCAAAAGCAACCTGGATTGGATGCACGGGGCGCACCTTCATACATGACCGTAGTAGCACCGTTGGACAGAGGACCATAGACGATGTAGCTATGTCCTGTAATCCAACCGACATCGGCAGTACACCAGTAAACGTCCGTATCTTGTAAGTCGAAGATCCACTTGGTTGTGATGTGGGTGTAAAGGTTATAGCCACCTGTGGTGTGGACGACGCCTTTGGGTTTTCCAGTGCTGCCAGAGGTATAGAGAATGAAGAGAAGATCTTCGCTATCCATTGGTTCTGCGGGGCAATGGGCAGACACCTGCGACTGGAGGTCGTGCCACCAATGATCTCGATCGCTCTGCATCTGGATATCCTGCCCCGTTCGTTTCACCACGATCGTGCCGATAACGCTGGGAACGCTGCCGTTTGCCAGGGCTTTATCGACCTGTTCTTTAAGAGGCA
>JBBSHC010000038.1:0-11214 GCA_038253425.1 Leptolyngbyales cyanobacterium
CAATCAATCAACTTCAGGAGATGCAGGTACCAAACCGCCACCGCTCCTTGCTATCAAGGCAGTTGTCTCCGCTACCCCAACCCCTGAAGACAAAGCCTTCCCTAAGTACGACCATCTCTTCATCATTATTGAAGAGAACAAAGGCTACCACCAGATCATTGGCAATCCGAAAGCACCTCACATCAATCAACTCGCTAAGACCTATGGGCTAGCAACGAGTTTCTACGGGGTGGTGCATCCCAGTGAAGCTAACTACATCGCCATGCTCGGCGGCAGTACCTTTGGCATCCATGATGATGATGCGTTTTACTGTGAGCCTGCTAGTGTCGATCGCTTCTGTAGCAGTGCCAGAAAAGCGGGTTACACAAACCACACGATCGCATCCAAAAGCTTACTCGACCAGTTAGAGCAAAAAGGGCTGACCTGGAAGGGCTATTTTGAGAGCCTTCCTACCCCTGGTTCTCAGGCTGTTGTGGCTCCTAGTACCTCTCGTGCCCTCTACGCGGTGAAGCATAACGGGTTTATGAGCTTTAAACGAGTTCAGGATGATCCCCGTCGTTCCAGCAAAATTGTTGACTTAAACCAACTGACTGCTGACCTCAAAATTGGCAAGGTGCCCAACTACAGCCACATCATCTTTAACCAGTGCCATGAAATGCATGGTCTGGCAGAGTGTCAGGGCTTGCAATCGCTCATTCATACAGGAGACACGTTCATCAGTGAAACTGTCAACCAGATCACTCAGTCAAAGCTCTGGTCGTCTCCTGGAAACAACGCCATCATCATTACCTGGGATGAAGACAATAATCCAGGACATCAAAACGAAACACAAGGCTGCTGTGGTTTTGACCCCAAGAGCGCTGCTAATTTTGGTGGTGGACACATCACAACGATCGTCATTACCAGCCACGGACCGCGTGGCGTGACTGACAGCACTCCTTACAACCACTACTCCCTACTGCGAACGACTGAAGATGCGTTTGGTATCAACGAGTATCTAAATGAGGCAGGCGCTACAAACCAGGGCGTTAAACCAATGACTCGGCTCTTTGCTAAATAACTTTTTACTAAGACAGCCTGAAATGGCACGGCGAAGCTAGCGCTATCAAGCAATTAATACTGAGCGTTTGAATTGACTGCCGTACTTGCTCATATCCCTAAAGCCCCAGCTTATCCAGCACCGGACGAGTTGAAACGATGTGACGATCGAGCCCCAGTTTCGTTGGTTCAATCCCTAGCGCCAAGGAGACAAGCTGAGGTAAATGCAGCACGGGCAGCCCCAACCGTTGCCCAATCACTTTTTCTACTTCCGGTTGACGGGAGTCCAGGTTCAGGTGGCAGAGAGGACAGGGGGTAACAATGCAGTCAGCACCTTGAGCGATCGCCTCTTGAAGATGCATTCCCGCCATTTGAAACGACTGGTCTGTAGCATAGCTCGACAGAGGCCAACCACAACACTGAGTGCGTCCCCGGTAGTAGACAGGCGTTGCGCCGATCGCGCGGAAGGTATTCTCCATCGATTGAGGATTGAACGGATCATCAAACGGGATATGCGCTTGGGCACGGAGCAAATAACAACCGTAGAAGGCAGCGCACTTGAGTCCTTCAAGCTTGCGAGTCACCCGTTGCGCCAGTGCCTCTAAGCCATAGTCACCCACGAGCGCCCACAGCAAATGCTTCACGTCAGTGCTGCCTTTATAAGGGGAACAGCCTTCCTGTTGCAGTAGTCCGTTGATGCGTTCGACATAAGCAGGGTCAGTGCTTTGACGCTCTTTCAGGCGATCGTCTACCCGCCCAATGACCCCCTGACAGGTGCTGCAATGGGTCAAAAGTGGTAGGTTGAGGGACTCTGCCAACGCAATATTGCGCGCATTGACGGTATCTTCTAAAAACTGCGAATCTTCTTTGAACGTGCCAGAACCACAGCAAGACGCCTTTTTAAGCTCGATTAGCTCAATTCCCAGTGCTTGGGTCAGTGCTTGGGTCGATTGATACAGTTCACGGCAGGCTCCCTGAGCGACACAACCGGGAAAATAGGCGTATTTAAGGGTTGACGATGACATGATGCAGTAAGAGAGTGGGATGTCGAGAGTCGAAAACGATCGCTGAAAGCAAGTTGGATAGCTTCAATCAGAGCATTGTGGCATTTCTTTACTATCATCTCCTTTTTCTTCAGGAACCGTAGCAACAGTCTTAGCATTCCCACAATAATGGTTGGATTGCCGCTTGTATGGGCTTTTAGCACTCGTTCCCTTGTGGCGATCGCGCCCTTTTTTCTGTCTTTTTCGTTTCAGTGTCACTTCGGAAAGCGGCTATCAATGATTCGGGCGATCGCGCTTTCAGATAAGATCAGAATGTGTTTGTAATTATCTGTACCGAGTGACGTGATCGCCCAGGCGCTCAAATCGTTAAAGGGCAGACAAGCAAACGACATTTACAGCATAACCATTGCCGCCGCATCCATTGAGGAAGCTTATGACCGAGACAGAAATTTTTGAGAAAGTCCAGAAAATTGTGGCTGAACAGTTGGGCGTTGAAACCAGCGAAGTAACGCCTCAAGCCAGCTTTGCCAACGATCTGGGAGCCGATTCTCTAGATACAGTTGAGCTTGTGATGGCGTTGGAGGAAGAATTCGACGTTGAAATTCCAGACGAAGCGGCAGAGGAAATTGCAACGGTTCAGTCTGCCGTTGATTACATCAACAGTAAGGTTGCGGCATCGGCTTAAAGCGATAGGCGATAGGCGATCGGCTGTGAGACCTTGAATCAAACGCCCATTGCCTAAAGCCCTTAGCCTCTATTTTTGGTTTTAGATCTGTGTTCTGCATTCTGGGTATCGACCCCTAACGTTGAAGCCATGACAAATGTTGACCGTAAGCGCGTCGTAATTACAGGACTCGGCGCGATTACTCCAATTGGAAACACGCTGCCTGAATACTGGGAAGGGTTGCTCAGTGGACGGAATGGGATTGGTCCCATTACCCTCTTTGACGCGGCTCGGCATGACTGTCGGATTGCCGGAGAGGTGAAAGGGTTTGACCCTCACGTGTACATGGACCGCAAGGAAGCCAAGCGGATGGATCGGTTTGCCCAGTTTGGCGTGTCTGCCAGCAAACAGGCGCTTGCCGATGCTCAGTTTGTCATTAACGACCTGAATGCAGAACAGGTTGGTGTTTTGATTGGCACTGGCATTGGCGGACTGAAGGTGTTGGAGGACCAGCAGGAAATCTACCTGACGAAGGGACCCGATCGCTGTAGTCCCTTCATGATTCCCATGATGATTGCCAATATGGCGGCTGGGTTAACCGCGATTCATCTCGGTGCCAAGGGACCCAATTCTTGCTCGGTGACCGCCTGTGCAGCCGGGTCAAACGCGATCGGAGATGCGTTTCGTCTCGTGCAGAACGGTTACGCCCAGGCAATGATCTGTGGTGGCACTGAAGCTGCGGTGACACCGCTATCGGTTGCTGGCTTCGCGGCTTGCAAGGCAATGTCTACCCGCAACGACGATCCGGCTCATGCCAGTCGTCCGTTCGACAAGGAGCGTGATGGCTTTGTGTTGGGCGAAGGCAGCGGTATTTTGCTGCTTGAAGAACTAGAACATGCCCTCGCGCGTAACGCTCGCATTTACGCTGAAATTGTTGGCTATGGAGCAACCTGCGACGCCTACCACATTACGTCTCCCGTCCCTGGCGGTGAAGGTGCAGCGAGAGCCATTTCGCTGGCGCTCAAGGACGCCGATCTCACGCCAGATCAGGTCAGTTACATCAACGCTCACGGCACCAGCACACCCGCAAATGATTCGACCGAAACGGCTGCGATGAAAAAAGCACTGGGTGACCACGCTTATAAGATTGCGGTTAGCTCCACTAAATCGATGACCGGGCACCTCCTGGGTGGTTCTGGTGGTATTGAAGCGGTAGCGGCAGTGATGGCAGTGGCGAACGATCGCATTCCACCCACCATTAATCTTGAAAACCCCGACCCTGAGTGCGATCTAGACTATGTGCCGCACCACAGCCGCGCCCAAACGGTTGAAGTGGCGCTGTCAAACTCCTTCGGGTTTGGTGGACATAACGTAACCCTGGCATTCAAAAAGTATCGCTAGAGCAGCGCTTGGATCTTGCAACTGGCAGTCTTGCCTACGAACATAGGCATTGACACCGTGAAGGAGTGCGATCGTGTTTTCAACTCGCAAGTTTTAACTGTGCTCAAGGACTGTCTGCCAGTGATCTTCATTTTTCTGCCAGTATTTTTTCTGCCAATGACATTGTTCAGCCAAGGGTCTTGAAGTTTAGCCAAGGGTACTAAATCCGTTACCCTAAAAGCCTAAATTCTTAAACGCCATATCATAAGCTCCTAGTGTCAGCCTTCCTTACTTGCCCTCTTCAGGATATCCAGCCATGACGACTACAACGGTTCGCTTTCCGATCGACCTTGGTGCTTACAAGCCGTTAGCGCTCGACCCTGCTAATCCCACACTTACGGACGAACAACGGGAAACCCTCAAGGCGAATATTCAGCTTTGCCGTGACGCGATTATTTTCTTTACCGCTACAGGCGCGGCGCATGGTGTGGGTGGTCACACAGGCGGTCCCTACGACACCGTACCCGAAGTCATGATTCTGGATGCCTTCTTCCGGGGCGCACCGGACAAATTTGTGCCAATTTTCTTTGATGAAGCAGGGCACCGCGTCGCCACACAGTATTTGATGGCAGCTCTTTACGGCGATTTGCCTGCCGAGCAACTGGCTCACTATCGGGAAGCTAACTCCCATCTGCCTGGACACCCCGAATTAGGACTCACTCCTGGCGTGAAGTTCAGTTCTGGTCGCCTGGGTCACATGTGGCCCTATGTTAATGGGGTGGCGCTGGCAAACCCTGGTAAGACGGTGTTTTGCCTTGGTTCAGACGGGTCGCAGCAAGAGGGCAACGATGCAGAAGCGGCTCGTTTGGCAGTGGCGCAGCATATTAATGTGAAGCTGGTTATTGATGATAACGATGTGACGATCGCGGGTCATCCCTCAAAATATCTTCCTGGCTTTACTGTTGCCAAAACGCTGGCGGGGCATGGGCTGAAAGTGCTGGAGGGCAATGGCGAAGACCTGGATGATCTGTATGCCCGCTTGTGTGAAGCGGTGACAACGCCGGGACCGATCGCGGTAGTAAACAAGCGTCCTATGTCGGTTGGCATTGAAGGGCTAGAAGGTTCGACTCACGGGCATGATGTCATTTCAGTCAAGCTGGCGATCGCTTACCTCGAAAAGCGCGGTTTGACGGCAGCAGTGGACTTTTTGAAAGCGATCGAAACGCCTAAAAATCCCTATGCCTTCCTTGGTGCGGGTACAACCTGGGATTCTAACCGCAACGTCTTTGGTGATGCAGTCAACACTGTGCTGGATGGGATGAGCGAAGCCGAGCGTAAAGCCAATGTCATCGTTATCGACAGCGATCTGGAAGGTTCCTGCGGCTTGAAAAAAATCCACGATGCTCACCCCGAAGTCTTTATTCCGTCTGGCATTATGGAGCGGGGTAACCTTTCCGCTGCGGCTGGCTTTGGCATGGAGAAGGGCAAGCAGGGTATTTTTGCCACTTTCGCTGCCTTTCTTGAGATGTGCATCTCCGAAATCACGATGGCGCGGCTCAACTACTCCAATCTTCTGTGCCATTTCTCCCACTCCGGCATTGACGACATGGCAGACAACACCTGTCACTTCGGCATCAACAATTTCTTTGCCGATAATGGGCTGGATGACGGCTATGAGACCCGCCTCTACTTCCCTGCTGATGCGGCTCAAATGAAAGCAGTAGTTTCTACCGTCTTCCACGATCCAGGGCTGCGGTTCATCTTTTCCACTCGTTCCAAAACTCCAAATATTTTGGATGCTAGCGGCAAGGATCTGTATAACGATGGCTATACCTTTGTTCCTGGTAAAGATGAAGTGGTGCGGGAAGGTACAGATGGCTACATTGTTAGTTTTGGTGATGGGCTGTATCGTGCCCTGGATGCGGTAGAGCGACTGAAGCAAGACGGCATTAGTGTGGGTCTGATCAACAAGCCGACCCTCAATGTGGTGGATGAGGAAGCGATCGCTGCGATCGGCAAAACGCCCTTTGTCCTCGTTATCGAAGCCTTTAACCGCAAAACTGGTTTGGGCAGTCGCTATGGCACCTGGCTGCTAGAGCGTGGGCTGACTCCCAAGTATGCTCACCTTGGCACTCATAAAGAAGGGTCTGGTGGCTTGTGGGAGCAATATCCGCACCAGGGACTTGATCCAGACAGCATTATCGCTAAGGTGAAAGAACTCATTGGTTAGTTGCTCACGCGATCGCGTCATCGCATCAGGTAATTGATCAAGGGTAGGGGCATCGGCGTGGCTGTTGCCTCTACCGTTTTAAAGGGATTAAGTTGAAGCGTCTTCTCTAGCTAAAATCCTTCTGTCATAGTATTAAGAATGTTTAGAAGTCAAAAACTGGTGTCCGATTTGCAGTAAATTCAGTTTTGGAACCATCTAAATTTAGATAGGAAACTTGTTATGACAGGTTCATACGCAGCTTCGTTTTTACCCTGGATTCTCATTCCCGTCGTTACCTGGCTGCTGCCTGCGGTAGTCTTTGGTCTTTTGTTCCTCTATATTGAACGTGAAGATCCAAGTGGTATCTAAGAGCATTTTTGCTCACATTTAAATTTCATCGTTGCTTGTAACAAAGCATTAAAAACCGCCTGTCCAACGAAATGGATAGGCGGTTTTTAAATAACAGAAAGTAGCAATTGAAAGGTGTGGTTAGCAGTTTAAACCTGCCAATTTTGGCAGACATCCACTTTTGCTAAAGTGATGAACCGAGACCAGCATAAGCACCATAAAAGAAGAGACCGAGAACGACAAGGATGCCCGTTCCCGCAACAGTCGCCACAATCCACAAAGGGATTCTTCCAGAACTAGACATGACACTCACCTCCTAACGAAACAAAAACGCTCAATTAAAGCCAATCAACTTGACACAAAAATAGCTAGTTGAAAAAATAGCTAGAGAAAAGAATGCCAAGCGTAAAAATCATCAGCAAGCCGAGGTAAAGAGATGTGCGATTTAGCTCAACTGGCTGCTTGTTGGGGTTTGTTGATCTTTCTGCCATTGCTTTTGCCTACCGTTGAATAAACTGCATAGCGGCGATCGCGCCTAAAAAGAAAACGGATGGTACAGCCAGTGTATGCACTGCTAACCAACGCACTGTAAAGATTGGATAAGTAACAGGCTCATTTGGTGTTCTGCTAGTCATAACGTAAACGTTCCCTAAAACTACTTTTCGAGAAATTCTTCAATCTCTTGCTTCGCATCAAAGCGATCCTTGATGATGGGTGCCGATTGCACCTGCGCTGGGTAGTACTCGTTGGGACGAGGTGTACCAAACGCGTCATACGCTAAACCAGTTTGCACAAACAACCAACCAGCAATAAATAAGGCTGGAATTGTGATGCTGTGAATTACCCAGTAACGAATGCTTGTAATAATGTCCCCAAAGGGGCGTTCTCCAGTTGTACCAGCCATGCAAATTCCTCCACTGACAAACAATCAAAAGCTCTCTTTCTACTTATCATACGAGACGGTAGAGCCAGTCACAAGCAAGTTTTTTAACCAGTACTAGCGCCAAGTTCAGAGGCGAAAGCGTAACGAACAGACGCTGCTTTTTCGCCATTTCCATCTTGTAGATATTTATGCTCTTTCCTATCCTTCAAGCAGCCACTGCATCAGCATCGTACTTCAGCAGCGTCCCCTTCTGACCGATAATAAAACCCTGTTTTGGATTAAGAAACAGAATTTTGTAAAGGTTAGAAGGCACGTTCTCGATCGAACGATCTTTCTCCCAGGTCGTACCACCATCCGTACTCCGCAGAAGATTACCACTTCCCCCCGAAACCCACACTTCATCTGGCGTTCGGTAAGCCAGATCTAACAAACCCCAACTTGTAGAAAATTCGGGGCTCACCGGGGTACCCCAGGCATCGGGCGCGCTTAAATCTTGCAACTGAACTTGTCCACCACGGGCGATCATCCAGAGACGACCATCCGGTGCAAAGCCCATACTTTGAAGTCGGCGAGAACTGTTGCGATTATGCGCTTCCCAGACTGTTTGCCCAGGCTCCCAGATTGAGTAAAAGTTGCCACGAGACGAAACAGCGACGTACTTACCATCCGAAGAGCGGGCAATATTGCGAATGACGCCAACGGCTGCTTCGACCATTGCCTTCCAGTTTTTGCCACCATCCGAGGTGCGGTAAATCGCCCCAATATCTGTAGTCATCTCAGCCGCTTTGGGACCAAGGGCAAGAATGGTGTTTGGAGAGCCAGGTAGCTTGGCGCTCAACGGTACCCTGGACCAGGACTTGCCCCCATCAGTTGTATGTAGCAAGAGCGAAGGCTGTCCTGCAATCCAACCCTCGTCACCAGAGAAGCTGATCGAATTGAAGCGGTAGGCTTGATCATCCAGATCCAGTTTGCGAGGTTCCCACGTTTTACCGCTATCCGTTGTCTCTAAGAGAGTAGATTTAGTGCCTGTAAGCCATCCGTGCTGAGAATCGATGAAACTCAGGTCGAGCAGGTTTGCCGCCGTTGGTACAGAAACGGGTTGCCAAAGGGTGCCGCTAATCGAAGGAAGATAACCGCCGCAGCCAGCACAGAGCAGCGCGATCGCACATAGAGCGATCGCCCGTTTCCAAAATGTCGTTGCTAAATGCATTGCACTCAAGTCTCTACTCAGTTCAATCAAGTCTTTTGTCTAGCGGGTCTGTTTAAGCTTTATGCAACAGGCTGGTATAAAAGCGCTATTTTCTACTGCAATCCGTAAAGGCTGAGGAAAAACAGCACACCCAATGCCAAGCCGCCAAAAATCAAAATATTCTTTTGTCCGGGTGTCAACGTGTTCACACCAAACCCATACCCCAGGTTTTCTTTAAAGCCAGAGGGCGACCCAACTTCGCCAATGTTTGAGAACCTCGATTTAGCTGCCCCACAAACAGGACAACGCCAAGTGGCAGAAACTGCCTCAAAGGGAGTGTTCTCAGGAATTTGACGTCGATCGTCGCCCTTAAGTGGCTCATAAATGTAGCCGCAAGTCTGACATTCGTAACGGTCTAACGTGGTTGGTTCAGCAGCTTCAGTGCTCATTGCTTTAGCGCTAAAGAGTTAGGGCAGCGGTTAAATTCTCAAGACTCTAGAATTCTGAGATCTCTGTAAACGATTATGACATGGCTGGGAATGACTCAAGCTTGACATTACAAAATATGCCTTTTGTCTCTCGACTCGTCGCCACTTCACGTCTAAGCGCAATCCGCCCTAAACTGGTTAACATCCATTTAGCCAATGAGTCTAATCAGGTTTTCGCTTCATCTTTAAGGAGCGTCACCCCTATAATATGAAGACAAGTAACGCTGATTTTCTGCTTGTCATCCACACAGTCTGAGGGGTTAGTTATTGTGTTTGTCCTCAGTGGTTATGAATATTTGCTTGGCTTCCTGCTGGTATGCAGCTTGGTGCCCTTGCTGGCATTGACGGCATCTAAGCTTGTACGTCCCAGTCGCCGGGGTCCAGAACGCCGTACCACGTATGAATCTGGCATGGAGCCGATCGGGGGTGCCTGGATCCAATTCAATATTCGCTACTATATGTTTGCGCTGGTCTATGTCATTTTTGATGTGGAAACGGTTTTTTTGTATCCCTGGGCGGTGGCTTTTAATCAGTTAGGCTTACTGGCATTCATTGAAGCGCTGATTTTTGTTGGCATCCTTGTGATTGGTCTGGTCTACGCTTGGCGTAAAGGAGCATTGGAATGGTCATGAAGCCAGAGACGGCAACCCAAAAGGCTGCTGATCAACCTGAATTAATTATGAATCCGATCGAGCGACCCACGGTTACTCAGGAGCTATCGGAAAACATCGTTCTCACAACGGTAGATGATCTTTATAATTGGGCGCGGCTTTCGAGTCTTTGGCCCATGCTTTATGGCACTGCCTGCTGCTTTATCGAGTTTGCAGCGCTGATTGGCTCTCGCTTTGACTTCGATCGGTTTGGACTGGTGCCTCGATCGAGTCCTCGTCAGGCAGATCTCATTATCACAGCCGGAACCATCACGATGAAAATGGCTCCTGCTTTGGTGCGGTTGTACGAGCAGATGCCTGACCCCAAGTACGTGATTGCGATGGGCGCTTGTACGATTACAGGTGGCATGTTCAGCGTCGATTCACCGACTGCCGTGCGCGGTGTAGATAAGCTGATTCCGGTGGATGTCTATCTGCCGGGTTGCCCACCGCGACCGGAAGCCATCATTGACGCCATCATTAAGCTCCGGAAAAAGATTTCTAACGAGTCGATTCAGGAGCGTGGCGATCTGCGGCAGACTCATCGCTATTACAGCACTACTCATACGATGAAGGCGGTTGCACCGATTCTTACGGGTCAGTATCTTCAGTCTGGAACGCGAGAAGCGCCACCGAGGGAACTGATGGAGGCAATGGGGCTTCCGGTACCGCCAGCAGCGCTAAAAGCCGTTGAAAAGGAGGGTCGCGATCGTGCCTGAAGAAGCAAAACCAACCGAGCAAGGGGCTGATGTTGAAGCGATCGTGCCTGCTGAAGCGGCTCCTATTGTGGAAGCTGGCACTAGCTCAAAATGGCTCACTCAAAATGGCTTTGAGCATGAATTTCTCGGTTTCGATGCCGCTGGTGTTGAGCTGCTGAAGGTTGAGCCAGCGTTTCTCATTCCCTTTGCAACTGCGCTGTATGCCTACGGGTTTAACTACATGCAGTGCCAGGGTGCGTATGATGCGGGCCCGGGTGATCAGCTAGTCAGCTTTTACCACTTGATCAAAATGAGCGATCACGCCGATCGCCCGGAGGAGGTTCGCATTAAGGTCTTTTTGCCGCGTGAAAATCCTAGCGTACCGTCGGTGTACTGGATTTGGAAGACAGCGGACTGGCAAGAGCGAGAGTCTTACGACATGTACGGCATCGTTTATGAAGGGCACCCCAACCTGAAACGCATTTTGATGCCAGAAGATTGGGTCGGCTGGCCCCTCCGTAAAGATTACGTGTCGCCTGACTTTTATGAGTTGCAGGACGCATACTAAGCAGAGAACATAGACCAGACCAAAATATAGAATTGAATGGACTTAACGTGATCACCCATCAGCGGTCAGCTTTGAGTCCATTCTTTGGCTATCCA
>JBBSHC010000039.1:0-11176 GCA_038253425.1 Leptolyngbyales cyanobacterium
CGAACGACAAGGGGCATGCCGTAGTTACGGGCAATTTCAACGGCGCGGGGATGCAGTACCTTTGCGCCCAAACTGGCAAGCTCCAGCATTTCGTCACTGGTAATTTCTGCCATCAGTTGGGCAGTGGAGACCAGTCGGGGATCGGTGGTGAGGATGCCGGGAACATCCGTATAAATTTCGCAGAAGTTCGCCCCTAAAGCTGCCGCTAATGCCACCGCAGAGGTATCGGAACCACCTCGCCCCAGGGTTGTAATTTCTAAATCATCGGTGTCGCTGATGCCCTGAAAGCCAGCCACTACCACCACTTTGCCTTCTTTAAGATGGCGCTCAAGCCGCTCGGTTTTAATTTGCAAAATGCGGGCGCGGGTATGTTCTGCTTCGGTGACAATGCCAACTTGGGCACCCGTGAGCGAAATGGCAGGCTGTCCCACGGCTTGCAGCGCCATACTGAGGAGCGCGATCGACACCTGTTCTCCCGTCGAAAGCAGCATATCCATTTCACGCCGACTGGGATATGGAGACAGCTCATTGGCAAGCTTGACTAACCCATCTGTCGTCTTACCCATTGCCGAAACAACGACCACCAGCGAGTTGCCTGCCTTCACCGTTTGCATAACTCGCTGAGCCACGGCTTGAATCCGCTCTACCGACCCAACCGATGTGCCACCGTACTTTTGAACAATTAGTGCCATAACTCTGATTTCACCTGCTGCAAAAGGCAGCTTTGTCGCGCCTTTCTTATCCTGCCAGTAATGCGTACCGAAACAGAATGAAGGCTTAAACAGAGTATATAAATGATAAAGCCAGGGCGATCAAAATCTTGTGTAGACGTTGAACGCAGACCGAACAAAGAGAACATCTGGATTTCTTCGCCTGGGCGTCAGCAGGGTAGCCTCAGCCTCTAAAATGAGGTCAGTCTTTTTAGCACGCACACGATCGATGACTCACTCTACTGATATCGCAGCCCTGGCACGTTGGATGGCAGCAGACTTTAGCAATCAAGCACAGGCGTTTGAAAACCCACCCTTCTTTGCTCACATCCGCGTCTGTATGCGTCCGTTGCCTGTAGCCTTGTTGTCAGGGATGAGTTTGTTGGTCGAGCAGGCGTATGATTATTCTCTCAATGATCCCTATCGGGTACGGGTGCTGAAGTTGATCACGAAGGACGATCGCATTGAGATTGAAAACTATCTGGTTCACGACGAAACGCAACTGTATGGCGCAACTCGCCAGGTTGAACGGTTGCAAACGCTTAAGGTAGACCAGCTTGAGAAGTTGCCCGGATGCAATGTGCAAGTTGAGTGGACGGGGCATAGCTTTAAGGGACATGTTGAACCGGGAAAAGCCTGCATTGTAGTGCGGCGTGGTGCCACAACCTATTTAGACAGTGAATTTGAAATTGATGGAGAGAAATTTATTAGCTACGATCGCGGACGAGATCCAGAAACCGACGAACACGTTTGGGGTTCCGTTGCAGGTCCGTTTGAATTTGTGCGCTGGGCTAGTTTTGCCGATGAGATCAAGGTGTAAAACCTGATGAAACTAAAATTCGCCTAAACGGTTTGCCTAAATATGTACGATTTGCTCCTGCGTCAGGGTTGCCTACTTCAAGACGATCGTTCGATCGTTACGGTTGATATTGCCATCCAGGAGGGAACAATCGCTGCCATTGCACCCCACATACCCGCGATCGCCAAGCGTGAGCTGGATCTTCAGGGGCAACTTGTCAGTCCACCCTTTGTCGAGTCTCATGTGCATCTCGATTCGGCGATGACGGTGGGTGACCCACGCTGGAACCAAAGCGGCACTCTCTTTGAAGGCATTGAAATCTGGCGCGATCGCAAGCAGGACCTTTCCCTAGAAGAGGTTAAAACTCGTGCCATTGCCACGCTGAAGCAGCAAGCAATGCAGGGCGTTCTGTTTGTTCGCAGTCATGCCGATGTCAGCGAAAGTAGCCTGATTGCACTGCAAGCGCTGTTAGACGTACGCGAAACGGTCAAAGATTGGATGACCCTACAAGTAGTTGCCTTCCCGCAAGATGGCATCTATGGCGGAGCGCAAAACGACAGTCTAATGCAAAAAGCGCTGGAAATGGGCGTCGATGCGGTCGGTGGCATTCCCCATTACGAACTCACCCGCGAAGACGGTGTAAAATCGATTCACCGTATTTTTGAGCTGGCGCAGCAGTACGATCGCCTGATTGACATTCATTGCGATGAAATCGACGATGACCAGTCGCGCTTTTTAGAAGTCGTCGCGGCGTGCGCCCTTCGCACAGGCATGGGTTCACGGGTAACTGCCAGCCACACAACGGCGTTCGGCTCCTACAACAATGCTTATGCCCACAAACTGCTGGGCTTTTTACGCCGTACTGAACTCAATTTCATTGCCAATCCCTTAATCAACATTACGCTTCAGGGGCGCACCGATACCTACCCCAAACGTCGAGGCGTAACGCGCGTCAAGGAACTTTGGCAGCAAGGCACCAATGTCAGCTTTGGGCACGACTGCATCCAAGATCCCTGGTACTCGCTGGGTACAGGTAACATGCTGGACGTTGCTTCGATGGGACTCCACGTTTGCCAGATGACTGGCACTGCTGAAATCGACGCCTGCTACGACATGATTACCCACAACGGCGCAAAGACTCTCAATATCAGCGATCGCTACGGCATTGCAGTCGGTAAACCAGCGAATCTAATTGTGCTGGATGCCTACGATCGCTATGATGCCATCCGTCGCCGCGCAACCGTACGGTACGTTCTTTCGCAAGGCAACCTGTTAGCCGAAACCGAAGCCCCAAAAGTCACCTGGCACGACAATGAGACGAATGAGTAAAGAAGACGGTATTGGCTTAAGCCAATACACAGACTCAAAGCTTGTTACTGATAGCTGAGTGCTTCCGGCGATCGTTCGCCTACCCGGTGTCCTTACATAAAAAATCTACTGACCCACCCTTTTGGTTCGGTTATCTCTCCCATGAGGTACTGTGGAATTATTGCAACCATCTGTTACATTTATTTACAGATTGAAACAAAAGTTCAAGATTTATGGAAGGCTCTATGATTATCCTGGTTGCATTATTTGTTGTTGGTTGGGTTGCCGTTGCAGTATTGGGCACCCAAGCGTATTTTCGGGGCGAACAGTCAAAGCCCATCCACGAGCGCAACTGGCGTTCTAAATCGTTTGAAACGCTCTCTGAAGCAGTGACGGGTACTACGATCGATTACAGTACGCGGGTGCCTGCCTACCAAACGTTGGATGCGTTTTCCAGCCGTCTATTACCCGACGCTTAAACCCGCTTCTTTCCCTTTTAGAAAGCTCTAGTTAACGATCCCCTTGTACTGAAAATGAGCAAGGGGATTCTTTTAGCCGTACGTCCAACTGCGTTGCAGAGTGCGGCACTTCGCCATTCACTTGAGAAAAGTCATACAACATGAGAGGTGTACTACCTTAAAGAAGGTAATGCGGTGAATCGAACGCTCACGCTGCTTGCACTAATGGCATCAAATGGTACACTTGTCTCATCAAGAGTAGTACATCTTTTTGAGGTCACCTCTGTACAGCACGGCAAGCAATAGAATTTCACACTGGTAAGACGTACAACGGTCGATCGCAGGTCAGGTAGACAAATGCGTAAGGTAATTGCATGACTCTAGAGCAGCCACTAGGCTCTGTTGTTCAGGGTTCCCTTAGCCAGGGTTTAGAGGTGCGCTTACACCCCGACGTGTTTGTAGAAGACATGCGCGTGGGGAAATTTCTGGTGGTGCAGGGAATGCGATCGCGGTTTTTTTGTATGCTGACCGATGTTTCTCTCGGTACGGGTAGTCCGCGCATTCTGGCGAATCCGCCCGATCCCAATAGCTTTTTGCAAGAAGTCCTCGCTGGTACAGGCACCTTTGGCACCATTAATTTGACGCCGATGTTGATGTTTACACCGGGGGAAGCACTCAGTAGCCAGCAGCCAACAGTCAGCAACGGGAAAGCTGACAACCGAAAGCTGAAAGCTGAAAGCGCTGCTTCTTACAAAGCCCAAACTAGTGCTGACATCGAGCTGCTTCCGGTTAAAACGATTCCCGGTCACTTTAGTCAGGTTTACGATGCTAGCGATCGCGATTTTCGAGCCGTCTTTGGTTGGGAGGATGATCCCCAACGACGTAATTTTGCGATCGGGCAACCGATCGACATGGCGGTACCTGTTTGCATCGACCTCGATCGCTTTGTCGAACGCAGCAACGGCGTTTTCGGCAAATCGGGCACGGGCAAATCATTCCTTACGCGACTCTTGCTATCGGGCATTATCCGCAAACAAGCAGCCGTCAATCTCATTTTTGACATGCACTCAGAGTACGGCTGGGAAGCAGCGCGAGAGGGCAAACAGTTCAGTACGGTGAAAGGGCTGCGGCAGCTTTTTCCGGGACAGGTGCAAATTTACACGCTCGATCCCGACTCAACAAAGCGACGGGGTGTGCGCGATGCCCAGGAGCTTTACATCAGTTTTGACCAGATTGATGTCGAAGATTTGATGCTGGTGAGGGGTGAGTTAAACCTGTCGGAAGCCAGCCTGGAAAACGCCATTATTCTCCGCAACGAGTTCGGCAAAGCCTGGATTTCGCGTTTATTAGCCATGAGCAACGGTGAGATTCAGGAATTTTGCGAAACGAAGATGGGCAGTAAATCCTCCATCATGGCGTTGCAGCGCAAGCTCAACCGTTTAGACGAGTTGAAATACATCCGTCAGACGTGCCCTCATAACTATGTGGGGCAGATTTTAGAATCGATCGAGGCGGGTAAGCATGTGGTGGTTGAGTTTGGCTCTCAATCAAATCTGCTGTCGTATATGCTGGCAACGAACGTGATTGCCCGCCGCATTCACCACGCCTATGTACGAAAAGCCGAGCAATTTTTGCAAACGAAAAAGGTCAGCGATCGCCCCCGCCAACTCGTCATCACCATTGAAGAAGCTCACCGCTTTCTTGATCCCGCAACCGTTGGACAAACAATTTTTGGCACGATCGCGCGCGAAATGCGGAAGTACTTTGTCACGCTCCTGGTAGTCGATCAGCGACCCTCTGGCATTGACAACGAAGTGATGTCTCAAATTGGGACGCGCATTACAGCCTTGCTCAATGATGAAAAAGACATTGATGCTATTTTCACGGGCGTTTCTGGCGCACAAAGCCTGAGATCGGTGCTGGCAAAGCTAGATTCCAAACAGCAAGCGTTGATTTTGGGACACGCAATTCCCATGCCCGTCGTCGTCAAAACCCGCCCTTACGACGAAACGTTTTACGCAGAAGTGGGCGAACCCGCCTGGGAAGAGCTACCCGCCTCAGTCGTCTTCAAAGCAGCGGAAGCAGCCAAAGCCGATTTAGGTTTTTAGACCGATTTTTAAAATGGGATTGAGACACGCTTTTGAGGAAACGGCACACTCTCTCAATCCTCCAGTGACATCCAATTGTCCCAAAAGCGCCACCGCTCAGCCACAACAGCTCTCTATCCTTGAGGCAAAAAACCATCCACGGGCGATCGTCCACTTGCATTGATAAACATGATCCAGATATCCCGTCTTCAAGCGCTGCAAAATGTTCGGTTATCCCTTCTCACTCACGACTGTTCAGAAGCAAACAATCAAGTCACTATTAAATAAGCAACTCAAGCGGTCAGCGTCCATCTAAGCAGGCGATCGCGCTTCCACACTACGGTAAAACTTAAGAAATTTGGAACCTAGCACACTAACTAATTTCACCAAATCACCCGGTCAGGTCATTCTATAGGACGAAACAAAAGCGCTTTACTTGGGTCTATAATGTAGTCTACGCTGAAGCGTAAACTCATAACGATTCCGCACTAGAGCGATTCTTCTATAGTTTTTTGTATTCAAATCTCATTCCTGACCAACGAGTCATCGCCGCTGATCGTCACAGACCTGCCAGTTAAATTCTTTTTAAGAGGACTCTACAATCCTTCCTGCCATTCTTCTACAACGAGTGCTCCCCTAGTCAGATGTCCGACTATGCCACTCTCCAAGTCGATGTTGAATGGACGAAGAATGGTGTTTCTACCCTGTAAGTTCTTAGGGTAACAGTTTCCGCTTCAGTCACGCTTCCCTGTCCTTTGTTTACGGAGTTCATACGCATTCATGGCCACTGCCAACACTAAATCTAAGACCCCGAAGTCCACATTTACGGCAGATATGGTTCGCACGTATTTGCACGAAATTGGTCGCGTACCAATGCTGACCCATGAGCAAGAGATTATCTATGGTAAGCAGGTGCAGCAAATGATGGCACTGCACGATCAAAAAGAGGAGTTGACTCAAGCACTCGATCATGAACCAACGGCAAAAGAGTTGGCTGATCATGCTCAAATGAGCGAAGCAGCCCTGAAAGAGGTTATGCAACGCGGTCAGCGTGCCAAGCAAAAAATGATCGAGGCAAACCTGCGTCTGGTTGTGTCGATCGCTAAAAAGTACCAAAAGCGCAACTTGGAATTTCTTGATCTCATTCAGGAAGGCACGATGGGCTTAGAGAGAGGCGTGGAAAAGTTTGATCCCATGCGCGGTTACAAGTTCTCAACGTATGCCTATTGGTGGATTCGGCAGGCAATCACGCGGGCGATCGCACAGCAAGCACGCACCATTCGCCTACCTATTCACATCACCGAAAAGCTAAATAAGATCAAGAAAGTCCAGCGCGAACTGGCACAGCAGTACGGTCGGAGCGCTACCGCCGCCGAAATTGGGGAGGCATTGGAACTTGAACCAGCGCAGATTCGGGAATACCTGACGATCGCGCGTCAGCCTGTTTCTCTCGATTTACGCGTCGGCGACAACCAGGATACCGAGCTGCAAGACTTGCTAGAAGATGACGGTCCTTCGCCAGAAACTTACATGGCACAAGAGTCACTGCGTCAGGATCTCGCTACCCTGATGGCTGATTTAACTCAGCAACAGCGGCAAGTCATCATTCTCCGCTACGGCTTGGAAGACGGTCATGAATTGTCACTGGCTAAGGTCGGCGAACGGCTTAGCCTCAGCCGTGAACGAGTACGTCAGCTTGAGCGACAAGCGCTAGATCATCTGCGTCGTCGCAAAGCCAATGTACGCGAGTACCTTGCCAGTTAACTAATCCGTCCAACTAACGGTATGAGGGGTAAGCAGTGTCCACTGTTTATCCCTTTTTTGATGACTCTAATTACACCCTACTTGGGAACACTAAATTGAGCAGCTTTTGCAACGATGCTGCCAACTTCCGCAGCAATTAGAGGAATGACTAATGGCAAACGAGGGGCACCTTGCTTTGCTTAAGCAGGGCGTGACCGCCTGGAATGAATGGTGGTTCCACAATCCTAAAACGATTCCCAACCTTGAGGGGGCAAACTTCAAAGGCACCAACCTGCGTGAAGCCAACTTTTACCATGCGGACCTCCGCGAAGTGAGCTTTCGCCATGTCGATCTCAGCATGGCAAACCTGGAAGGGGCAGACCTTGGCATTGCGATGCTTGAAGGTGCCACTCTTTACACGGCGATGCTTTACAAAGCCAACTTGCGGGAGGCGAATCTCTATAAAGCTGACCTCCGTGAAGCCGATCTGAGCCAGGTTGACCTCAGCATGGCAAACTTGCGCGAAACTAACTTGAGTACTGCCATCTTAGAAGGCGCAATTCTTTACACTGCTATTCTCTACAAAGCTAATCTGCGCGAAGCCAGTCTTTATAAAGCCGATCTCCGTGAAGCGGACTTTAGCATGGCGAACTTGCGTGAAACCAACCTGAGTATGGCAAACCTCTGCATGGCAAACCTCTGCATGGCAAACCTCATTGGGGCAACGCTTTATGGCAGCAATTTGAAACAGGCGAACCTCAGTCTGGCGAATCTATGTATGGCAAATCTGATGAGTGCAACGCTTAACAAGGCAAATTTAGTCGGCTCGACTCTGATTGGCGTGAACCTTTACAAAGCAACGATGATCGGTGCTAACCTGCGGGAAGCCGATTTGAGTGAAGCTACCCTCAGCATGACAGATTTAAGTGGGGCTAATCTGCACGCTGCTAATTTGACGATGGCAAACCTACAAGGAGCAAATTTGAGCAACGCTAATCTCACGATGGCAAATTTGCAGGAAGCTAACCTTCACCGGGCAAACCTTAAGGGCGCTAATTTAAAGGAAACAAAGCTGTCTGGGGCGTATTTGCAGGACGCAATTATGCCAGATGGCAGTATGCATGGTTGATAGATTGATAGGGTTTTAGAGTTATGGCATGGCTTGTAGCGGTCAGGAATCAGGCTTCGACATGAGCGCTCAGCCGAACGTAAAAGATTTTACCCTTAGACTCCGCTCAGGGTGCAAGCGGGCTGAGCGAAGTCGTTGGCGTAGCCTGCCCGTAGGGCATAGACAGTGGGTAATTTGTTTGCTAGAAATCTCCTAAGGAACGCGGATTTAATAAGGTGCAATTCTTTCTGTAGGGACGTTCCATGGAAAGTCCCTACAGAAGGGAAATGTTTCAGATTAATTAATCCACACTCCTAAGTGCTAAAGCAATGCTTGCCGGGTTTTTTGACAGGCTTTAAGAGTGTGGTCAGTTTTACTTGTACGTTTACGGTGCCAAAGCAAAGCCTGCGGTTCTGTATCAGCTTAATTTCAGACACCTGATTTGTTTGCCGTACTGAAGCGCGTCCCAGATGGGTCATAATGGGAAGGTTTTCAAGGCGTTCCTCAAGACGCTAGAAACGATCGCGGCGAACGCTTAACCGCCATCGTAAATCGCTAGACTAAACCAATCATCCCCACTTCAGTAGATTTTCACCAGCCATGCGAACCCATTATTGCGGTCAACTCCGAGCCGAACACATTGGAGAGACAGTTTCCCTGTGTGGTTGGGTCGATCGCCGTCGCGATCATGGCGGCGTGATTTTTGTCGATTTGCGCGATCGCAGTGGCATTGTGCAAATCGTCAGCGATCCTGAACGCACGCCTGGTTCATACGCGCAAGCAGGCGATCTACGCAATGAGTACGTGGTGCAAATTTCGGGTCGGGTCACCAAACGTCCGGCTGATTCGCTCAACCCTCGCTTGGGTACAGGTGAGATTGAGATCTATGCCGATCGCATTGAAATTTTGAACGCGGTACGGAAGCAACTGCCCTTTCAGGTTTCTACGGCTGACGGGGAAGCAGTGCGAGAAGATCTGCGCTTGCGCTACCGTTACCTCGACTTGCGACGTGAACGCATGAGCCAGAATTTGCAACTTCGCCATGCTTTAAACAAAACCATTCGCCGTTACCTGGAAGATGCCGAAGGGTTTATCGAAGTTGAAACGCCCATCTTGACGCGATCGACGCCTGAAGGTGCCCGTGATTATCTGGTGCCGTCGCGGGTCAATGCGGGTGAATGGTACGCGCTGCCCCAATCGCCGCAGTTGTTTAAGCAGTTACTCATGGTTGCGGGCTGCGATCGCTACTATCAGATTGCCCGCTGCTTTCGGGATGAAGATTTGAGAGCCGATCGCCAGCCTGAATTTACGCAATTGGACATGGAAATGAGTTTCATGTCTCAGGAAGAAATTCTCAATCTGAATGAAGGCTTAGTCTGTCATCTCTTCAAAACGCTAAAGGATATAGAGATCCCCCGTCCCTTTTCTCGGCTCACTTATGCAGACGCGATGGATCGCTACGGTTCCGACAAACCCGATACTCGCTATGGCTTAGAGTTGATAAATGTCTCAGACATCGTAAAAGATTCTGGGTTCAAAGTCTTTGCCGATACCGTTGCTAAAGGTGGCATTGTCAAAATTTTGCCGATTCCGGGTGGCAATGACCTGATCTCGAATGTACGGATTAAGCCCGGTGGTGATTTGTTTAAAGAAGCTGCCGAAGCAGGCGCGAAAGGGTTGGCATATATCCGCGTGCGCGATGATGGCGAGATTGATACCATTGGTGCCATTAAAGACAATCTGACAGACGCACAAAAGCAAGAGATTCTCAGTCGCACCGATGCCAAAGCGGGACATCTACTACTCTTTGGTGCGGGTGGTGCGGCAACGGTGAACAAAACCCTCGATCGCTTGCGTCAGTGCCTCGGTCGCGAATTGAACCTGATTGATCCCACCAAAATCAACCTGCTCTGGATTACCGACTTCCCCATGTTTGAGTGGAATGCGGATGAAAAGCGGTTGGAAGCGTTGCATCATCCCTTCACTGCACCTCATCTTGACGATTTGCATGACTTGAAAACAGCGCGCGCTCAGGCTTACGATTTGGTCTACAACGGTTTTGAAGTGGGTGGTGGCAGTGTGCGGATTCATCAACCCGACATTCAGTCACAAGTGTTTGAACTCATCGGTCTGTCTGAAGAAGAGGCGCACAATAAGTTTGGCTTTTTGCTCGAAGCGTTTGAATATGGCGCACCGCCGCATGGTGGCATTGCGTATGGACTCGATCGCTGGACGATGCTGCTCACAGGCGAAGAATCGATTCGTGATGCGATCGCGTTCCCTAAAACACAGCAGGCTCGTTGTCTGCTCACAGGTGCACCTTCGGGTGTAGATGGCAAGCAACTCAAGGAACTCCACGTTGCCTCTACATACAAGCCAAAGCCAGAGGTTGATAAACGAAACTAAGCGCCGTAGAGAAAGCTCAAAGCATCCATTGCACCAAGTGCTTTCTCTAACGATCGCAGTAGTCTTGATCAAAGACGAGCCCCTTTTTCCCGCCCGTTCAGCGGGTGCATTCTCTGCGGAAGGGGCTTCCCAAAGCATTGTTTTGACAAGAACTGCTGTTACTATCGCTGCAAGTGCTCTGTTAACAACGCCTTTGCCCGTGGTTTATAGAGCAGGTAGAACAGCGCCTCAATATAGCGCAGCATATCTTCTCGATCTTCTTTGGAGGTGTAGTTCCAGAAGCCATAGATTTTCGCCAGCGACAGCAAGCGATTAGTATGAATTTTCCAGGTGTAGGTGCTGTAAACGCGCTCTATGCTACGTTCCGAAATTTCGTTCCAGTAATGAGGATTTTGATCACACTTGGAGGTGAATTCCAGGATGATTTCTGCCATCTCCTCTATGTGGGTCGGGTTGATGTAAAACCCGTTAAATTTATCTTGAATGATCTCCAGCGGTCCGCCAAAGCGCGTGGCAAAGGTAGGCAAGCCTGTGATCATTGCTTCTAGAATGGTTAA
>JBBSHC010000040.1:0-11054 GCA_038253425.1 Leptolyngbyales cyanobacterium
AAGATCTGGCGCAAATGTGCCGAGATTACTTTAGCCCTCAAGTTAGTTTTGTGCTGTGGATACTGTGCGAAATAGCGATCGCTGCATGTGATTTGGCAGAACTGTTGGGCAGCGCGATTGCCCTTCAACTGCTCTTTGGGCTACCGTTGCTTTGGGGCGTTGGCATTACTGCGTTGGATGTTTTAGGCTTACTCTTTTTACAAAGTAAGGGCTTCCGCTATGTTGAAGCACTCGTCATTGTACTTGTCGCCACGATCGGCGCTTGCTTTGCTGCCGAGATTGTGTTTTCACGTCCTGATGCTGGCAGCATTTTGCAGGGCTATTTGCCGCACCGTGAGATTTTGCGAAACCCAGAGATGCTCTACATTGCGATCGGCATTTTGGGGGCGACGGTCATGCCACATAACCTGTACCTCCACTCTTCGATCGTGCAAACTCGTGCCTGGGAACCAACGACTGAAAAGCGCTGGGAGGCAATCTGGTTTGGCACACTTGATTCCACTGTTGCGCTCACGTTGGCGCTCTTTATCAATTCCGCCATTCTGATCGTCGCTGCTGCTACCTTTCACAACGCAGGTTACCGCGAAGTTGCCGAAATTCAAGACGCGTATCAACTACTATCACCGCTACTGGGTGTTAGTGCTGCTAGCGCTATTTTTGGGTTGGCACTCCTCGCTTCTGGACAAAGCTCAACGCTGACAGCTACTCTGGCAGGGCAGATTGTGATGGAAGGCTTTTTGCAAATCCGCCTCCCTTCCTGGTTACGCCGTTTAGCAACGCGCTTGATTGCGATTGTGCCTGCCCTCATTGCGATCGTCTTTTTTGGCGAACAGAGTACGGGAACGCTGCTAATTTTAAGTCAGGTCGTGCTGAGCTTACAGCTTTCGTTTGCGGTTGTGCCACTGGTCATGTTTACGAGCGATCGCCGCCTCATGGGAGCGTTTGTTAATCCACGGTGGCTAAAAATCCTTGCTTGGTCGGTTGCATTAATCATCATCAGTCTCAACGTCTGGCTTTTAATTCAAACTTTTTTAGAGTGGCTGTAGTCTCTCCGTATTCTTTCTGGCTCAAGCTGCAACCTGAAGAGGTTCGGAGCGGTAAGACAACTGCTCGTCACTTTGCGAACTACTTCTAGAAAGGGAGCTACCCATCTGTACAGTCGCCGCTCTTCATGTGAATGTAGCAATAGAAACACAGTGTTTTCTGTATGAGCTGGCATTTAAGAGACTCTAATGGTTTGGCAAGTTGGACAAAAGGTCGTATGCGATCGCCCCGGAAGGCAGTTAGTAGAGTGTGTGATCCAGGCGATTGGCGCTGATCAAAGCGTCCTCATTGTCTGCGCTTCAACTAATACGGTCGTGTGTGGGCAGCGCCATCATCTAGAGCGGTTAGGCTGGCGGGTGCTTGCGTCATGACCTAACGACCGTGTTGAGTTAGACCTATGAGAGCTAGACCTCTTTAAGTGAGCAATGGCGATTCAAGCGGTGGTGATCGCAGGGTCACCAAGTCATGCTGATGGGATGAGCGCGATCGCTGGCAAAACCAGTGAAATTTGAAGTTAACAAAATAAACTTGGAACGAGTAAGCTTGAAACGCATAAACTAAAAGCGCATCAAGTTTTTTCAGAGAGCGGCTATGGTTACAACTCTTTGCGAACTATTAGCTGAAGTGTAGTACACTCTGCCTGTCGCCCATCCTCGACTTAACTTCCCCAGATGCCTGATCCTCTGTACCCACTTGTCGCCTTTTTGATTTCGTCCCTGGTTGTGCTCTGTGCAACGCCGCTCGTCAAAAAAATTGCACTGAAAAGCGGACGGGTTGATCACCCAGGAGAACGAAAAATTCACCAACGTCCAATGGTGCGTTTAGGTGGTGTTTCGATCTTTCTTGGCACACTGTTGGGCTTGTTAATTGTTTGGTGGACGGGTGGTTTTGGGGTTTTGCCCCCCGAAAAGGAATATGAGGTTTGGGGTGTCACGATCGGGGGAGTTGCCTTCTTTTTGATTGGGCTTGCCGACGATCTCTTTGGCTTGTCGCCCATCACTCGCCTGATATTGCAAGCGTTTGTGGCAAGCTTGGCGTGGAAAGCTGGCGTACAAATTGACTTTCTTACCATTCCAGGCGTGGGGCTATTATCACTAGGAGACTGGATTAGTCTGCCGATTACAGTGATCTGGCTGGTTGGCATGGCAAATGCCATTAACTGGATCGATGGGCTAGATGGGTTGGCGGCAGGTGTGTGTGGTATCGCAGCCGTAGTTATGCTGATTGTCTGCCTGTTCATGAAGCAACCCGCCGCCGCGCTCATTGCCGCAGCATTAGCAGGGGGCGCACTCGGCTTTCTCCGCTATAACTTCAATCCGGCTCAAATTTTTATGGGTGATGGCGGAGCCTACTTTATGGGCTTTTCTTTAGCAGGCATTGGCATTGTTGGTTTGGTCAAAGGTGTGACAACGGTAGCGCTTACAGTAGCAGTGGTTCTGCCCTATCTGATCTTAGCAGTGCCGATTTTGGATATGTCAGCCGTGATTCTCGATCGACTGCGGCATGGCAAATCCCCCTTTGTTGCTGACAAACGACATTTGCACCATCGCCTGCTCAAAGCAGGTTTGTCGCAACGGTTAACCGTCCTGTTTATTTACTCACTTACTTTGTGGGCAGGCACTCTGGCACTGGCGGTGTCTGGAATGCCCAGCGGACTCGGCTACGCGATCGGGGCAAGCCTGCTGTTGAGCTTTATCGGCTGGCAGGTTTGGAAGACCGCTCGGCAATCACAAGCTTAGATTACGACTAAAGAGGGGCTAGGAGTTTGTCAAATTATGGGTTATGAGTGATGAGTCACGAGTTTTGGTGCATCCATCTCACTCGAAACTCAAAACCTAAGGCTCAGAACTATTCCCCATGATTCAAAGCGCTGAAATCATCTGTGTTGGCACCGAACTGTTGCTCGGTGACATCCTCAATAGTAATGCTCGTTTTTTAGCGCAGGCGCTCGCACAGTTGGGGATTGCCCACTACTATCAAACAGTGGTTGGCGACAACCCAGAGCGCATCAAGGAGGTTGTAAACATTGCCGCCGATCGCGCTCAGCTTTTGATCTTTACAGGTGGCTTGGGTCCCACACCAGATGACCTCACCCACGAGACACTGGCAGACTGCTTCGGCGTTCCGCTCGTTGAGCATCCAGAGATTCTGGCAGACATCACGCGCAAGTTTACTGAGCGGGGACGGGTGATGACTGCCAATAATCGTAAGCAAGCGTTGTTGCCCGCTGGGGCAAGTATTCTCACCAACGATTCTGGCAGTGCGCCTGGTTTGATCTGGCAACCCCGATCGGGGCTAACCCTTCTGACTTTTCCGGGTGTCCCCGTCGAAATGCAGCGCATGTGGCGCGATGTTGCTGTCCCTTACCTTGCAGGTAAGGGATGGGGGCAAACTACTATTTATAGTCGTACGCTTAGATTTTGGGGTATTTCTGAGTCGGCGTTAGCAGAAAAGGTCAACTCATTCTTTGCTCTGCAAAATCCGACCGTTGCGCCGTATGCCAACAATGGCGAAGTGAAACTGCGAGTCTCTGCCCGTGCGAGTGCGGATGCAGAAGCCCAACAGATGATCGCCCCGATCGAGCAACAACTCCGGCAAATTGGCGGCGCAGACTGTTATGGTGCCGACGACGATACCCTTGCTTCGGTCGTTGGTTCATTGTTAAAAACAACCCACGCAACGCTGGCAGTTGCCGAATCCTGCACAGGTGGCGGCTTAGGCGAGGTGATTACAGCCGTTCCTGGTAGCTCCAGCTATTTTTGGGGTGGTGTGATTGCCTATGACAACCGGATTAAAGTTGGGCTTCTGGATGTTGATGCTGAAGCGTTAGCAGAACATGGTGCTGTCAGCCATCAAGTGGCAAAACAGATGGCGGTAGGTGCGCGATCGCGGCTAGGTACCACCTGGGGACTCAGCATTACAGGCATAGCGGGACCAGATGGTGGCACCGATAGCAAACCCGTCGGCTTGGTTTACATTGGTTTGGCAGACGAAAACGGCGTTCACAGCTTTGAGCATCAGTTTGGGGCGCTCCGTGGGCGAGATTGGGTTCGTCGCCTCAGCGCAGCCACAGCACTCGATCACCTCAGACGCAAATTGTTAATAAATTTGGAATAATTACCGGAGCTACTTGCGTATCTGCAACGTTTAATTAAGACTTAGATCAAGTACTCATAATTTACGCAATACACACAGTTTCTTCATGGGCTGTTAACTAATTGATAAATTGGGTACAATTTTGATTAAGAGACCAGGCTGTAGCTGAAATGCGATCGCCCTTAGGAAGCGTGAGTATCAGCAAAGCCATAGCGAAGGAGCGATCTGTTCAATGGATTACCTTGATAAGGTGCTTGAAAAGGTTAAGGAATGGGCTCGTAAGCTCATCGAAGCCATCCTTGGTCCCGATGCACAACCTGAAGGTGAGCTGATCCCAATTCCTGTAAAGGACACTCAACGCCACTAGCATTCCGCTGGGTTTAGTTGTTGGATCAATCCTGGGCGAGTGTTCGGCTGTGGGCTTTTCGCTCACGCGTAATCACTCTGAGTAAGCGTATTTTTTATTTTTTAAGGAAAACGATTTCTGAGCAAAGGTCTTAGTCGTTTGTCCGCCATTCTGGTACTTCACGGACCAAACCTGAGTCTCTTGGGTAAACGAGAGCCAGGTATTTACGGTACGTTGACTCTTGCGGAGATCAACTCGCAACTAGAGCAAGAAGCCCAACTCCTTCAGGTGCAGGTTTCGATACTGCAATCGAACCACGAAGGTGTCTTGGTCGATTCTATTCATGCTGCTCTTGGGCAATATCAAGGTCTTTTAATCAACGCGGGAGCCTACACGCACACTAGCGTCGCTCTACGAGATGCGATCGCTGCGGTTGCTCTCCCAACGGTTGAGGTTCATCTCAGCAATATTTATCGTCGAGAAGCCTTTCGTCATCATTCCTATATTGCACCAGTTGCGATCGGGCAAATTAGCGGCTTTGGTCCTAACAGTTATCGATTGGGGCTACAGGCACTTGTCCACTATCTTCACCAATCTAAATAAGGCTCATCTGAGAGTGAGTTGAACCATTTCATGCAACTCGCTACGAACCTCAGATCCCCTTCATTCTGAAAAAAAAGAGCGCGCTGGTGCCGTTGATACAGCAAATATGCTTCAATCAGGTGAAATTAGTGGCGATTGCTGCTACGCGCATTAACCTGATTGGCATGAAAACAACGGTCTATCTTGCGGTGAATGGAACCCTGATGCGAGGGTTGGAATTGAACGCCAATATGGCACTGGTAGACGCTGAGTTTGTCAGAGAGGCGTTGACGGAATCGACTTATCGGCTGTGGTCAATTAATGATCGTCATCCTGCCATGATGCGAGTGTCGGAAGGCGGCACTGCGATCGCGGTTGAGATTTGGGCAGTCCCTGCTAGTAAAATGAGTTTTCTGCTGCTGCTGGAGCCGCCTGGACTCTGCATTGGTAAGGTGCGTCTGGCGGATGGCGAAGAGGTGCTGGGCGTGGTTGGCGAAGCCATTTTGTGTGAAGGGAAGCGAGAAATTACCGCATGGGGCGGCTGGCGAGCTTATATAGCTGAGCTGGCGCAGGAAAAGCAGATGAAAGCGACGGAGGCTGTATGACTGAGCCGCTCGATATTGCCACCATTGTGGATCAGATGGCGCTGCTGGTTGCCTTACCGCTACAGCCAGAGCATCGCCCCGGTGTGATCGATAATTTTGCCCGCATTGCGGCGATCGCTCAACTGGTGACTGAGTTTCCCCTTTCAGAAGACAGCGAAATTCCCTTACGTTTTGAACCCTAACGGCATTAAACCATGAGCCAGGATTATCCAGATGCCAGCAGCATTGCGGCGCGTGTGCGGAGTGGAGAGCTGACAGCAAAGGCAATTGTGATGGAGTCATTGCTGCGGATTGCCGACCAGAATACTAGCCTGAATTGCTTTACTAACATCACAACGGAAAAAGCGCTGGAAGATGCAGAAGTGGTCGATCGTGCGATCGCGGCGGGTAAGGATCCCGGTCCTTTAGCGGGCGTACCGTTTGGTGTCAAAGACTTGTTTGATGTAGCGGGTCTAACGACGCTGGCAGGCTCTAAAATCAATGCCGATCGTCCTCCTGCTACCGAAGATGCCACGCTTGTCACACGCCTAAAGCAAGCGGGCGCGGTTCTCGTCGGCGCACAGAACATGGATGAATATGCCTA
The DNA here is from genome assembly GCA_038253425.1 of Leptolyngbyales cyanobacterium. GTDB lineage: Bacteria > Cyanobacteriota > Cyanobacteriia > Leptolyngbyales > Leptolyngbyaceae > Stenomitos. The sequence continues at coordinate 6,257 of JBBSHC010000040.1, forward strand.
TGGGTTTGTCACCGAAAACAGCCACTATGGTGCCAGCCACAATCCTCACGACCTGCTGCGGATGACGGGTGGCTCGTCCGGTGGTTCTGCTGCATCGGTAGCCGCAGGACTGGTGCCCTTTAGTCTTGGCTCCGATACCAATGGTTCTATTCGAGTGCCCGCCTCTTTCTGCGGCATTTTTGGGCTAAAACCGACCTATGGGCGTCTGTCTCGCGCTAGAACCTATCCCTTTGTCCATAGCCTGGATCATCTCGGACCGTTTGCGCGATCGACGCAAGATCTAGCACTTATCTTTGATCTGTTACAGGGACCCGATTCCGCCGACTTAGCCTGCACCGATCGCCCGCCTGAGCCGTGCTTACCCCAGTTGTCGCACGGCATTGAGGGGCTACGAATTGCTGTTGCCGATGGTTACTTTACGCAGAATGCGGCACCCGCAGTGCTGGAAGCTGTGCAGAAGGCGGCGACTGCTCTGGGTGCAACGCGGTCGATTACGGTTCCTGAAGCCGATCGCGCTCGTGCGGCTGCCTTTATCATCACTGGCTCCGAAGGCAGTACGCTTCATCTGCAAGATTTACGGCAACGTCCCCAGGATTTTGATCCGGCAACCCGCGATCGCTTTCTGGCAGGTGCGCTCATTCCCGCAACCTGGTATCTTCAGGCGCAGCGCTTTCGCAGTTGGTATCGTGATCAAGTTCGGGCGCTCTTCACCGAGGTCGATATCATCCTTGCGCCTGCAACGCCTTGCCCCGCTCCCCTGATTGGGCAAAGCACCCTGTTGTTAAACGGTGAAATGGTGCCGCTTCGTCCCAACATTGGGCTTTATACCCAACCCATTTCTTTGCTCGGCTTACCAGTTGTGGCTGTGCCCGTTCAGCGTCTAGGTGAGTTGCCAATCGGTGTTCAGGTGATTGCCGCACCGTATAACGAAGCGATTGCCCTGCGAGTTGCTGCCTTTTTAGAGTCGGCAGGGGTTGTCTCAGCTCCGGTACCCAAATTAACATCGTTAGTCTAGGTACAAACGGGAGGCTGCCTGCTTGGTCAGCGGTCAGCGGTCAGCAGTCAGCTAGTATGAAATGCTGATTATGACCACTGGTGCAGTTTTTCAAGACGCTTTAAGCATGAGAGATCACGTTAATAGCCAACAGCAGCAATCTAAGCTGATTTTCCTGTCGGATGCCGCTGTAACGCGATCGCTGGGTATTACGCTTGGTCAAGCCTTGCCAGCAGGCAGTGTACTGCTGTTAGAGGGCGATTTAGGTAGTGGAAAGACAACGCTGGTGCAAGGAATCGGTGAAGGGTTGGGCATTCGCGAGGCGATCGACAGTCCGACGTTTACGCTGGTTAACGAATATCTGGATGCACGGTTGCCCCTCTACCATCTCGACTTATATCGCCTGGATGCTACAGCAGCGGCAGCGCTCTCTCCAGAAACCTACTGGGAAGGGGTGGAAGTAGAAACGGGCATTGTAGCGATCGAATGGGCGGAACGGCTCCTTTACAAACCCGCCAGCTACTTAGAAATTCGGCTCACGTATGACGCGGTAGCAGGTCGTCAGGCAGAGTTAAGCGCGATCGGTGGCACCTTGAACGCTTTTAACTTGCTCTAAACTGTCGGCAGTCAGCGATCGCAAAAAGCTCTGACTCGCTCACGGTTGCACTAAAGGCATCAGCTTCTAGTCGCAGAGAAACATCATCCGTGAGATTGTAGCGATCGCATGTTTCAAAAATGTCAGCAATCGTCTGAGGACTGTTTGCAGGCTCCAATGCTGACCCAACTGCTGGAACCATCATCCCAATGCTCTTTCTTCCAGATGGGGGCGTTGTGTTTTAGGGTATCGATCGCATACTGGCAGGCTTCAAATCCTTCCGATCGATGAGGGCAACCGACTGCCAGCAGCACGCTAATCTCGCCAATCTGTAAACGTCCTGTGCGGTGATGAATGACGACCCGGTTGACATCCGACCAACGCTGGCGAATGTCGTTTGCAATTTGACGGAAGATTTGCAGTGCCATTGGCTCGTATGCCTGATACTCCAGCGCCACTACTGGTTTGCCATCGGTTTGGTTACGCACGGTACCGCTCATGAGGACGATCGCGCCATTTGCATCATCGTTAGCGAGTGCGTAGATCTCTGATAGCAGCAGGGGTGCAAACGTAATGACCAGACTATCGCGCTCGTTCTGCGGCACCGAAAAAGCGCTCGATCGTTCGGAGTTTTGGATGGTTTGCATGGCAGCTTGAGTATGAGAACTCTTTAGACTGTCGCCTCAACGACATTTCAACGTCAAAGCAACAGGTCTTAATAGTTTTAAGTCTAGCGTTCTACGTTCACAGTCGTGCGGTGATTGTTTGCCAGCCGCGATCGCTCTAAAGTCAGTCCGTTGCACGATCGCTTTGACGCATCACCTGCTAAAAAATGAGTGATCTTTTCTCTAAAGCATGTCGTCTTTAATTAGAGTGATTTCAGCAAGGGAAAATTTTGTTAAGACCTTAGGGGATGAAACTATACATTGAGCTTTAGACGAATGCTCCGCACAAGTTTTTAATCTTGGCTTGTTTTGCTAGACAACGTAGATTGGCGCTTGCATGTTTGCCCTGTTGATCGAACTTTTGTTTAACTATCGGTGACCTGGCATTAGGGTGCCTAGCTGACGACCGTGTTGAAGTACAAAACTGAACGTGATCAATTGACAGCGATGCTAGACCCAACTCTCTGTGTGCATAAACCCATCACGTCCATGTGGACATTTCTCTCCTGGCAGTTTTTTAATTGGCTAACGACTCCTGTTTTAGTCATTCCGCCCCTGTTGCTGTTGATTGTACTGCCCTGGCTGTTTCGCCGTTTACGCTGGAGACGCCAACTAAGCGGACTGGGAACGGCGTTACTCGTGACGTATCTGTTAACGTTGTCACCAACAATGATGAAGCTTGGCAGTCGGGCATTGGTCACTTTCTTGCCGTCCGATACGGGTATGCCTGCTGATGCGATCGTAGTGCTGGGGCGGGGTGCAGATTTGCGATCGCAGCGAGTGAATGTTTCGGCTCAACTTTGGGAAGCGCATCGTGCTCCGTTAGTTTTTGCCAGCGGTTGGGGTGATGCCCAGGAGATCGCTGCCATGCTACAACGCAAGGGCATACCCGAAACGGCGATTGATGGTGAACCCTGCTCTCGCACTACAGAAGAAAATGCCCGCTTTACTGCCGCGCTCTTGCAACCTCAAAACGTACATCGCATTTTGCTAGTCACCGATCCACCGCATATGCTGCGATCGCTCCTGACGTTTCGCAGTCTCGGCTTTGAGGTGATTCCGCATCCCAACCCATTGCCCGATCGTCTTAATACCAAGAAAAAAGCCTTCCTAGTCTTCCGAGAGTATTTAGGCATCGTTGGCTATGGGCTGCGAGGACGGTTTTTACCACGCGAACCGTCAGCCGCAGATGTCAGCCCTGCTGCAATAGCGCCTGCTAAGGATGCATCACCACTGGGGGGTACTGTTGCTCCGGCAATTACAAGTTGAGTTTTATAGTTTCAACGTGGACAAATTCTTGTAGCAATGCTAGAACCTTTGTGAACTAGAGTTTTTATGAGTCGGCTAGCGTAAGTTAGCTATTAGCTTTCCCTTCTGCTTCAATTCGTATTAGAGATGGTGAGCTACCTATCCAAAACAATACCCAAAAAATTACTTGTAGGATAGGCAATGTTTCAGTTCCGTTAGATGGTCTAAGAGTTTTGGGAATCCTTACTTAAACAACTTAATTGTCCAGAGCATAAAAGCCTTGGAGTAGCGTATGAGTCAAGCATGGTATCTAATTCACACCTTCAATAGTGACTCTAGTTGGCTGGGTGGTGTGCGATCTATTTCCTTTAATCCCATTCATCAACTCCTTGCCTGTGGCAGCGATGACAATACGATTAAATTATGGGATCTCAATAACGGTCAACTTTTGAGCCATTCGTTTGCACATACTAAATCTGTTCGCTCCATTGTCTTTACTTCTAAAGGAAATGGTTTGATCAGCAGCGGCGATGATGCCGTCATCCGAATCTGGGATTTGAGAACGTCTCAGGAGTTGTTAAGCTTCAAAACTCACTCTAAGTCAGTTACGTCAGTTTGCACAATCCCAATCCATAACCTTGTTGTTAGTGGAAGCGATGACAACACAGTTAGAGTTTTCAGTTTGAAAGAAATGAAGGAAATTCAAATCCTTCGAGGACACTCAAGTTATGTCCAGTCTATATCAGTAAGCCCCGACAATTCCTTGATTGCAACTGGTGGATGCGATCACAAAGTCAAGATTTGGAGAACCAACACATACGATGAGATTTTCTCATTCTCTCATTCCAGCGATGTACGTGTAGTAGAATTTAGCCCTGATGGAAAGACTCTCGCAAGCAGTGGCGATGATGGGGATATTATTCTGTGGGACATGAAAACTGGATTATCTAAAGGTACTATTCAAGGGTATTCAAATAGTGTTCGCAGTTTAGCCTTCAGTTCTGATAGTCAATTTATCATAAGTGGTGGTGATGATGGATATATTAAGGTTTGGAATTTGACGTTAGGCACTCTAGACACCTCTTTTCTTGCCCACTCAGCAGGGGTTAGCTCAATCACTTTTTGTTTTAATAATCAGGTGATTGCCAGTGGCAGTTGGGATAAAACAGTCAAGCTTTGGATTCTGGAAACCGCAATTCCTAAACCTTCAACAGTTGGATTTTTTGAAGGTTTATTTGGGAAAAAGCAGCCTAATCCTGAAACATCCCCATCCTTACCAAATTTTGTTCTTCAGCA
>JBBSHC010000041.1:0-10788 GCA_038253425.1 Leptolyngbyales cyanobacterium
ACAGCAGTTCAGTAGCCAAATCTGGCAAGGTTGACACTTTGATATTGATCTGAGCCATTGTGTCATCAGCCGACTCAGCTAACGGAATGCGGTAGCGACTGCTCACTGCCGGAAAGCCGTCATGCTTAAACTTCTGGCGATGCTGACGGAGAAAGCGGTGCATTGCTTCCAGAACAACGAGCAAAGCGGCAGCTTCTTCGTCGTAAAGAAACGAGCGTAGTCCCTCAAGGGGATGCAGATTACCAAAGATGGGTTCGATTTCAGCGATCGCCAACGTTGCTAAATCAGCGTCACTCCCATCATCACGGTCGCTCTCAAACGTCATAAAGAGGCAATCTTGCCCCAAAAACGCCTCCTCCATATCTTCTAGCGATTCATTCGTTAACACGCGCTGCCGAAACCGTTTCAGCGAATCGAGGGAGCGGTAAAACAGCACCCCATATTCCATGCCCAACATGCCCATGACCGAGGCATAGAGCGTGGTTAGATCCCATCGATTAACCTCGATCGACAGCACTTGATGATCTGCCAGCAGAGTCCAGGGGGCATCTTGCCAGATTTCCAATGCTTTACGGGAGAGTTCTTCGGCATGGTGGGGCGGTAATTGCGGTGGGCGATTACTGACGGCATCTTGAAAGCCCCGAAAAATCTCATCGATCAACGGCAGTGAAGGCACGTAATCGAGCGCAATATCCAGATCTTGCAGTACACCGCGCAGGTAAAACAGTAGCTCACGATCGCCAACCACAATCTTCTGAGGACGTGCGGGGCTGTTTGGATTGTGAGGATACTCCATTGCCCGCAGTAGGGTGCGCACTACCGCTTCGGGGCCTGTGTCTGGCGTCACCACATCCATTGCCCGTACCATGCCCTGAGAGCCATCAACCCAAAGAATGCACTCGCCATTGGGCTGTGGGTCAGTGTCAGCCTCCGTCCAATCAGCACTGGAAGTGATGCCAGACACGAGCGGGCGTCGATCGCCTTCCCAGACACTGGCAATCTGCGGTAGCTGCTGAAGGCGGCGACGGGTTGAAAGATTGAGCGCAGTCATAAAAAATCAGGAGCCAGTTGAAAATACGTCGATCAATGTTGAGCAAACTTGTCAATGGCAAACGTGTCAGTGGCAAACTCTTCAGTGATAGATACTTATCTTAAACATTAATCCTGCTCGTACTGCTGTTCTGTGCAACAGTTCTCACCAGGCGAGCTAAAGAGCCGATGCGGTTGGTGTAGTGGGTTGGCTCAAGAGGCTGACTGCATAAGACGTGCCCCCTCCCAGCCGCAACCATCCAATGCGTTCACCCGGTATGATTTATCCCTGATAAGATGGAGGAATCGATGCGCGATCGAAACTGAATACAGGCAAGGAGTTTTACCAACCATGACCCAAACCACTCAAGTGCAGCAGCACGGCATTCAGATGACCGATGCCGCTCTGAAGCACGTCTTGTTACTCCGAGAAAAACAAGGTCAGGATCTTTGCCTGCGTGTGGGTGTGCGGGGCGGTGGGTGCTCTGGCATGTCTTACACAATGAACTTTGAAGACAGTAGCAATATCCAGCCGACCGATGAAGTCTACGACTACGAAGGCTTTAAAGTTGTGTGTGACCCCAAAAGTCTGCTTTACCTCTACGGTCTGGTGCTGGACTACAGCGATGCCCTTATTGGTGGTGGCTTCCAATTTACGAATCCCAACGCGGATCAAACCTGTGGCTGCGGTAAGTCGTTCTCCGCATAACAGTAAAAAAGTGGTTTATTAGTTGTTGGTTGCTGGTTTTTAGTCCGAACGTCCAACTGCTAACAACCAGCCGCTAAGCACCTTAATTTCCAAATCTATGACTCAGACTGTTGACTCGCTTTTTGATGAAGGTATTGAGCGTTATAAAGCAGGCGAAGCACCTGAAACGCTGATTCCAGTCTTTAAGGATGTGTGCGATCGCTCTCGTAAAAGTAGCTCTGCCTGGACTTGTTTGGCATGGCTATATCTTTTGGTGGAAAAGTCCAGCTTGGCGTATGAGGCGGCACAAAAAGCCGTTAAGCTCAATCCGCAAGACCCACAGGCACGGATTAACCTGATCCTGGCGATGCTAGAAATGTCGAAAAAAGGTGTGCGGCAGCATGTAGAGATTGCTCAACAACTCGTGATGGCTGTACCAGAATTGCGCGAAGAAGTTGAGCAAAATATTGCCGATGGTTTTACTCGCAAACCGGGTTGGCAAAGTCTAGAACGCGTCAAAACCTGGCTCTTTGAAGCGTAATGGTTGCTGATAAGTTCTCAGCAGAGTAGTTTTCTAGCCACTACTCCCTACCGCTGCATTCCGTTTCAAACGCTTCGTTCTATGCCCTATTTTTTCTAACGCGCATGTTGTTTGGTCTTTCACTGTTAACGATCGCCATCTGGTCAGGCTATTTCACAATTATTTGCGCTGTCCTCATGGTTTTAGGGTTGATCCTTAAGTGGGGCATTCGCTTTCGACTGGTTGGCGTCACTGGCTTTATGGGGGTTTTGACAAGCGGCTTATTTGCGCTGGGTCTGGGGCTGCACGATCGCCCACAGATTCCTGGTGCAGTACGCTTTTCGCGGGTCTACGATTCGGGCGCGTCACAAGTGGTAATCGTTGTGCCAGCTACCGTAACCGAAACGGAACTGGATGCCACTCTACGACAGGCAGCCGTTGACCTCTACTCGTCGGGTCGGCTATCGCAGGGTGCCTCAACGATGACGATCCGCGCCCGCACGGTGATCCATCCTGAAGCGGGTGTCTCTCAGCCTGTGTATCTGGGGCAGGTTAAACCGTCCCTGGCATCGCCTACTGACAACGAGATGATTGTCGAAATCGATCGCAAGCAGTTGGCACGTCTGCCCAAGCCCTCGGCGTGAGTTGATTCAGACGTTCGACGTTTGCTTTAGACTGGTAATCCCCCCTGTTTGCGCCTCTGACTCTTCATCTGTGGTTCAGCGTCTCAACTCAATCCTGCTATGTCTACAACAATTTCTCAGCTCACGATCGCTCCCGCACAGGTGCTCCGTGGTAGTGGGGTGCTTGCTGGCGTGGGTGGTGCGATCGCACAGTTTGGTCAGCGTCCCCTGGTCATTGGCGGTAAGCAAACGCTGGGGAGTGTGAGACCGCAGCTACAGCCGATGTTAGAGCACGAAGCCCTTCAATCAGCATGGACGTTTTATAGTCCCGATTGCAGCGAGAAAACTCTAGCAGCCTTACACCAGGCAGTCGCTCAGCATCAGGCTGACGTGATGATTGGCGTTGGCGGCGGCAAAGCACTAGACACTGCTAAATTGGTCGCACAACAACACCAGTTGCCAGTCGTGACGATTCCCACATCGGCAGCAACCTGTGCAGCCTGGACAGCCTTGTCTAACGTCTACTCCGATCAGGGCGCGTTTCAATATGACGTTGCACTGGCGCGTTGTCCAGATCTATTAGTGCTGGACTATGACCTGGTTCAGACTGCGCCCCGTCGTACATTGGTTGCAGGAATCGGCGATGCAATCGCGAAGTGGTATGAAGCCTCGGTCAGCAGTGGGCATTCGCAACAAACTCTGATTATTGCAGCCGTGCAGCAGGCGCGAGTACTGCGCGATCTTCTGCTTCAAAAAGCCGCGATCGCGTTACAGGAACCGGGTGGAGAGACATGGCGAGAGGTCGTTGACGCAACCGTTTTATTGGCAGGCGTCATTGGTGGTCTGGGCGGTGCTCAATGTCGCACGGTGGCAGCTCATGCCGTTCACAATGGGTTAACCCACTTGTTAGCCAGCCACGGTACGTTGCACGGTGAAAAAGTGGCGTATGGCATTCTCGTGCAGCTTCGTTTGGAAGAAATCGTGCAGGGCAATCGGCTGGCGGCGACAGCTCGACAGCAGTTGCTGAAGTTTTATACCGATATTGGGTTGCCTCAGAGCCTGAGCGATCTAGGGTTGGCAGAGGTCTCGATCGCGGAGTTGCGGCGATCGGCAGAAATTGCCTGTGCCGAAAGCTCCGATATTCATCGGTTGCCGTTCCCGGTAGAGCCGTCTCAACTGATGGCAGCACTGGTTTCAACCACTGCACCAACTCAGGGAGCCAAGAGTCAAGAGCAATCAGCTCAAAACTCAAAACTTGAAACTCAACCCTTTCTGCGCGGCGAGGTAATCGAATGAAGCTGGACTGGATTAAACCCGCCGATCGTCTGGGTTCGTTGCCGCCTTACGTCTTTGCCCGGTTGGATGAATTGAAAGTTCACGCTCGTGAACAGGGCTTAGACTTGATTGACCTCGGTATGGGCAACCCGGATGGACCCACTCCGCAGCCCGTTGTTGAGGCAGCGATCGCTGCGTTACAAAATCCCGCTAATCATGGTTATCCACCGTTTGAAGGCACTGCCAGCTTTCGACGCACCATCACAGACTGGTATCGCCGTCGCTACGATGTCGAGCTAGACCCGGAAGGCGAAGCGTTACCGTTACTGGGGTCCAAGGAAGGCTTAACGCACCTGGCACTGGCGTATGTGAATCCTGGTGATCTGGTGCTGGTGCCCAGTCCCGCTTATCCGGCACACTTCCGGGGACCGTTGATTGCAGGAGCGACAATTCATAGCCTGATACTCAAGCCGGAGAATGACTGGCTGATTGACATTGCAGCAATTCCTGAGGCGATCGCCAGACAAGCAAAAATCCTGTACTTCAACTACCCCAGCAACCCTACGGCTGCAACGGCTCCCCGCGAGTTCTTTGAAGAAATCGTTGCCTTTGCTCGCCACTACGAAATTCTGCTGGTGCATGACCTTTGCTATGCCGAGCTTGCCTTCGATGGCTATCAGCCCACCAGCTTGCTCGAGATTCCTGGCGCGAAGGAAATCGGGGTCGAGTTTCACACACTGTCCAAAACCTACAACATGGCAGGTTGGCGAGTGGGCTTTGTCGTCGGCAATCGTCACATTGTCCAGGGCTTACGCACCCTGAAGACCAACTTAGACTACGGCATTTTTGCAGCGCTACAAACGGCAGCAGAAACAGCCCTACAGCTTCCCGATATGTATCTGCATGAAGTGCAGGCACGCTATCGCACTCGTCGCGATTTTCTCATTCAAGGGCTTGCCGAACTGGGATGGACGGTGCCCAAACCAAACGCCACCATGTACCTCTGGGTTGCCTGCCCACCAGGTATTGGCTCAACTGATTTTGCGCTCTCTGTGCTGCAACAAACGGGCGTGGTCGTCACTCCTGGCAACGCCTTTGGCAGCGGCGGTGAAGGCTACGTTCGCATTAGCTTGATTGCAGACTGCGATCGACTCGGTGAAGCCCTGCAACGATTCAAGCAAGCAGGCATTTGCTATCAGCCCAGCGCCTTAGTTTCCAGTTCTGACTGACGGCAAGAATGGGGTTACTAGAACATCAGACTACTGTCTCTCAAGAAGGCTGACTACCCATAACTCGACGTAACACGGGAACTTCACTCAATAAGGCGTTAGCCGCATCAACATGAAGTCCATCAAGTTGGGCTTCGGGGCGCAGGATGAAGCGATGGCGAAGAATTGGAGGATCGCCTATGCTAATTTTCACCAGCTTGCTTGCCTTTTACCTTGCCTGGAACCTGGGAGCAAATGACGTTGCCAACTCAATGGGCACTTCAGTTGGGTCAAAGGCAGTCACGCTGCGGCAGGCGTTGATTATTGCAGGCATTTTAGAGTTTGCTGGAGCGGTATTGTTTGGGCGAGGCGTATCGGCAACACTGGCAACAAAGGTTGTGAATCCAGCGTTGTTCATACCAGAGCCTCAGATCTTATTAGTGGGCATGGTGTCTGTGCTGCTTGCCTGCGGCGTGTGGTTAAACTTTGCCACGCTGAAGGGACTGCCTGTTTCTTCATCCCATGCGGTAGTTGGCGCGATCGCTGGGTTTGCCTGTGTCGCTGTCAGTCCTGAAGCTGTCGATTGGCGATCGATTGGTATGATCTCGCTCATCTGGATCGTGACTCCGGTCATTAGTGGCGCGATCGCAGCTCTTTTTTATAGTCAAATCAAGCGCTGGATTCTCGAGCAACCAGAGCCGATCGCGCAGCTTAGAGAATGGGTTCCCTGGCTCAGCGTGGCGCTGCTTAGTTCCTTTGGCGTGATTGTGCTGCCAAGTGTGGTAGAAAGGCTTTTTGCCGAGGCTTTGCCGCTACCGTCTCATACCATTTCGTTGGGAATTGGAGCGATCGGGGCGATCGGTTTAACCTTTTTTAGTTGGCATTCTCTGGAGGTGTTGGGAGCAGAGGAGGCAAGGGAAGCAAGGGAAGCAGGGGAAGCAAGGGTGGCAAGGGAAGCAAGGGTAGTCACGTTACAACTCAAATCCCAAAACTCAAAGCTCAAAACTTCATTTCCCTCACCGACCGAATCCCTTCTCGCGCGTTTCCAGCTAATCAGCGCTTGCTTTGTTGCGTTTGCTCACGGGTCGAATGATGTGGGTAATGCGGTGGCTCCACTGGCAGCGATCGTTTATATCGTTCAGACAGGTACAGTGCCCACAGAAAACTTTCAGGTGCCATTGTGGATTCTGGTACTGGGGGGAGCAGGTATTGTAGCGGGACTGGCGGTTTGGGGCAAGAAGGTGATTGCGACGATCGGCGAGGGGATCATCCCTTTGCAGCCAAGCGGCGGCTTTTGTGCTGAGTTAGCCACCGCTATGACTGTTTTGTTGGCATCACGGCTCGGCTTGCCTGTCTCTACGTCTCATGCGCTGGTGGGAGGTGTTGTTGGTGTTGGGCTAATGCAAACGCTGCGTGTCATCCGTTTTCAAACGCTTTACTCGATCGGGTTAGCCTGGGTGATCACAGTGCCACTGTCAGCGTGTCTTGGGGCAGGCTTCTTTAGCCTCAGCCGTCTACTGGTGTCAGCCCCTTAAATTCATACGCACTGGTTGAACTTTAGCTATATTCTTCTGATAAGAGTTCTTCGCCTGCGTTCATGCACCTGTGAGATCAAGAGAGTTCAGCTTTACGCGATCGTTCAAAGGCAACAGCAAAATTTCTTGTCATGCACCCAAAAATGTTTGCCGAAGCAGACCTGAGCAACTGAGCAATGATGCGTGCATACTCACTGACGCGGATCAGTCGGTTCAGTTTGAGCACAGGTTGTCCTGATATTTATTTTTGCTCATGTTTGGTCACCAATTTGTAGAAATGAGAGTACCGTGGGAACGGGCTAATTCAGTCTAGACAATGTAGTTTGACAAATTGCCTTGGAGATTCTTACAGCAGTCGGTTAATTGAGTTTGGCAGCCTCACTACATGGCAGGTTAGAGGAAAGCATTCATGGCTCAACTGGGCGATCGATCGGGAACCGGAGCGGAAGACGCTCGAACAGTCGAAACGATCTTGCAAACGGTCACTCAAGACCTAAAAGGTCTGCATCAAGGGCTGATTAGTCAGCTTTCGCAGGAAGTTGCCCGTTTGCAGACCGAAAAAGCACGTCTGATGACCGACATCGACAAGTTGCAAGCGTATTATCAAACGCTGCAATCACGGCAGTTAGAAACCCTCTCGCAGCAGCAAATTGCTCAACAGCAGCTTTGGGCAAAGCAACTGGCACAGGTATTAGCCAGCCACCTGCAAACCCTCATGATTCAGCGGTTGAATCAGCTTGCCACCAACCCGTCAACTGCGTCGGCACCAGCAAACCAATCTGGTGTGCCCCTGACGGCTGCCAATGGTCATAGTGACAATGCTCACCGTTTATTAGCTTCGCTAGATTCTACCTTCAGCACTACGTTTAAAGCCTTGCAGCAAGACCTGAACAGCTACCAGAGTTCGCTGTCGCAGCAGCTTAATCGGATGCAAAGCCTGGAGCAACAGGGCGAAGCCATTTTAGAAGCGTTGATCGATCGCTTGCGAGAACAGCTTCAGATAGAAGCCAGCCGGACACCAGTTGCGCCATCGCCGCGCGAACCTAGCTACTCCAGAGAAAATGGCTATGCGAGTGAGGGGGAGTCAAGCAGAGCGGCTTATACGCCTCCACCCGCTAATGGTGGCACGGCTCAGCTTTATCCACCACAATATGCACCGTCATCAGGTCAACTGCATCCACAGTCGCAAACGCCACAGAGAGCAAGACCGATTCCGCTAGAGGTACCCGGCGGACCGTTACCGTTGCCGTTGCCCAGCAAGCCCAAAAAGGAACTGTCTAATTTTCAACTCGGGTTGCTGCTGGTGCTCCTATCAACGGCGGCGCTGTCAATCCACAATGTGGTTGTGCGGATCATTGGCAGCGGTAGTTTTGATCCAGTAACGAAGACGTTTGCACTGCATCCAGCGAGAGTGCTGGGTCTCTTTGATGTGGGCGGTTTTCTTCAGCTTAATCTGGGCAACTCACTGCTCATTTTATGGCTGCGAATGCTGGTTGTGCTGCCGCTCATGGTGCCAGTCGCTATGTTTTTGTATCCGCCTGTGTGGCGAGATATCAAGAAATTTTTGACGGCTCCCGATCGCGGTCCCTTACTGAATGTCGTAGGTAGTGGCGTTTTTCTGTTTCTCTCGCAGGTACTAATTTATCTCGCGATCGGGCAAATTGGTCCGGGACCAGCCGTCACGATTTTGTTTATGTACCCGATCGTGACAGTGCCTCTGGCGTGGCTTCTCTTTGGCGATCGCCCCACTCGCTTGCGCTGGCTCGTCATGGGTATGATTTTGCTGGGCGTCTTTTTTACCGCGTTACCTGGTCTTTCGGCAAGCAATGGCAACATGTCAGGGGGAGGCGTTTTTACCGCGATCGCATCAGGCATTGCGTTCGCGTTTTATCTCATTTGTATGCAGCTTGGCTTTAAGAAACTGCATCCGATCCCGGTGACGCTCATTCAATTTTCGACGATTTTTGTCTTGTCCAGCGTCATCCTGACCTTGCCATTAAACCTGGGCGTACATGTTGATCAGCCGGCTGGCTTCATTTTTGGCGGCATTATTTTAGGCGGCTTAACGCTGGTCGGCTACCTGACAAATAACTTTGGTGTGCGCTATATGGGTGCAGCCCTAGCGTCGATCGTTGCATCCAGTGGTCCCGTTGTGACGGCATTGTTAGCGTTTCTGCTCATTAACAATCCTCTGAAATGGGTGCAGTTTTTTGGCATCTTGCTGGTGACATTAGGCGTTGGCGCACTCAGCTTTGAGCGCATGAAAAGTCAGCGTCAGAACGCAAAAGCAGCGAAGTAATCGCATTTTTCAAGAAGACATTCTTAGGCGTTAGGGACAGTAGAAGCTAGAAACGCGACAGCGGTAGCTTTCAAGCTGAGAGGTGTACTGTCCTATGCCTGCACATGACTGTATCTATTTGCCAACTGGTTCTGTTCCAGCAGCACAGGCGATCGCGGCATTACTAACGAGCGGTGGCACAGTCGTTCCTGCTTGTGGGACTTCCGCCTCACATAAAGCCGTAGCAACCACTGCCTCTCCTGTCGTGCTTTGGATCATTCCCGCTATACCAACATAGGGGCGTAAGCTAACGCTGAGCGGTTCGGCATCGTGAACGGCATAGAGCCTGTTTGCATCCGAATGAACAGTATAGCGGTAGTTAAGGCTATTGCTCAGCGCGATCCCCAACTGTTGCTGATCAGTTACAAATTGGGCGTGCTCCAACATATAGCTTTGCTGGGCACGGTTGAGGGTGCCAAGATAGATCTTTGCCTCGACCTGCTTTGCTTTACTTGCCTAGTTGAAAAAGGAGGGTAGAGCGATCGCTGCCAAAATCCCGCTCACTACCAGCACAATCGTCAACTCAAGTAAGGTGAAGCCTTGACTTTGGCGCCGCTTAAGACCTTGCAGCCAGCCTCTTAAACCCGTTTTCACAGAAACCAACCCCCAGCAAAGCCCGGTCTAGATGCAGATAAAACGATCAGACCGTTTAGTTCTTTCTACAGCGCAACCCGCAACCAGCAGGACAATTTTGTACGCTGTATCAGCGAAACTACAGAGATTGCAAAAAGCTGGTAGCAAATCACACTCAGATGCTTTAGATGGATGAGAATGAGGATCGTGGGGATAACGGCTAAATAGAGAGTGGGAGGCTGCGATCGGCGATCAGTTTTCTACGTGCCCATTGGAGAGAGGTTTTGTTGGCTGGTTAAGTTCCTGGCATTTAGTAACAGCGGCGGCGTGGGCTACCACATAATCTTTTCCTCCTAGCATCAAGTCTCCGTAGTACTCATACGGTGTTGCACCATAAATAGGCAACGGTTCATCATCGGGATAATCTTCCTTCGCTTCTTCGACTGCCGCTTTTAATTGCTTCACGGTCAGGCGATGAGCCGCGAAATAAGAGAGTGCCTGGGCAGATTTATTAAGGTATGGCAAGCTAGGGTCGATAATGCGATCGCCCACTTCGATCCAACTATGCTCGATCGGTTTGTAGGGCTGACCTGCAAAGGCTAAAAATCCCTGTACATATTTTGCATCTGCGGTTGCCAGAGCCGCACGGTAAGCGTTGTCGAAAGGAGTTTTGGCTTTGCTTTTGATCCGGTTAGCAAGCTCGATCGATCGTTCTGTGTCTAAAAGATTGTCCATGAGGCGAAGTTAGAGTCCACTGCTCTAAACAATAACGTCTCACCCATAGAACAGTCGAATGGTCAGTACTGGATCTCGATGAGGCGTTTGACTTGCCCACACTTGCTCAGCTTTTGATGGTTGCTTTGCGTTGGCACAATCGATGCATTACGGCAGGACAGTAGTGAACCTTCTTGGGCCACTTATACAATCTGTCACAAGTGGTACAGCCAAAGCAATCAATCGATAGGATTATGAATATGTGAGGAGTATGAAATCGAATCG
>JBBSHC010000042.1:0-10731 GCA_038253425.1 Leptolyngbyales cyanobacterium
ACTCTGGCAGCCCTGTGGGGTCAGATTCTGGGGCTTCAGCAGGTGAGCGTTCACGCTGACTTTTTTGAGTTGGGTGGGCATTCGCTGCTGGCAACGCAGTTGATGTCGCGGGTGCGGGATACCTTTCGGGTGGAAGTGCCCCTACGAAGCCTGTTTGAAACGCCGACGATCGTGGGGTTAGCCAAACATATTGAAGCGGTGCATTGGGCGGCTCAGGGCGTTCAAACGACGGGTGTTGTGGGTGCTACGGTGCTGAAGCGTGAAGAGGTGGAGTTTTGACAAGCGGCGGTTTGACAACGGTTGAGTTTTTCGCGTATCTGCGAAGTCTGGATATTCACGTCTTTCTGGATGGCGATCGCTTGCGCTGTAATGCACCTGAAGGGGCGTTGACACCTGATGTGCGAACCGAACTGACAGAACGTAAAGCCGCCCTCATTGCCCTGTTGCAGCAGTTAACAGGCAAGACCAATGGTGCTAACAGGCTGGTGCCGCGATCGCGGGATCACTTGTTGCCGCTTTCGTTTGCTCAACAGCGGCTCTGGTTTCTGGATCAGCTTGTGCCAGACAATCCGTTTTACAATATGCCCGCTGCGGTACGGTTACAGGGACATTTGAACTTAAGCGCACTGGAGCAGGCGTTTGACGCGATCGTTCAGCGTCACGAAACCTTACGCACCACGTTTGTCAGGATGGGCGATCGCCCGACTCAACTCATTGCACCCCATCTGCCCCTCTCTTTGTCAGTCGTTGATGTGCAAACGTTTCCCGCTTGCGCTCGCGATGCTGCCGTTCAGCAATTAGCAACTGAGGAAGCCCATCGTCCGTTTAACCTTGCTACGGCTCCTTTGTTGCGGGTAAAACTGCTGAAGCTCGATGAGACTGATCACATTCTGCTGTTGAATCTGCACCACATTGTTTCCGATGGGTGGTCGCTGGGGGTGCTGATTCGAGAATTGGGCGTACTTTACACGGCGTTTTTGGATGGTAAGCCTTCGCCCTTGACTGCGTTGCCCATTCAATATGCTGATTTTGCCTGCTGGCAGCGGGAGTGGCTGCAAGGTGATGTGCTCGACGCGCAACTGGCGTATTGGCGGCGGCAGTTAACGGCGTTACCTCTTTTGATGTTGCCGACCGATCGCCCGCGTCCGTCTGTGCAGGGGCACCGGGGAGCCACCCATCCCCTCCAGCTTTCGCCTACTCTCACCGCGACGTTGGCAAGCTTGAGCCAAACGGAAGGGGCAACGCTGTTTATGACGCTGTTGGCTGCCTTTCAAGTGTTGCTGTATCGCTACACGGGGCAGGAGGATGTAGCGGTAGGAAGCCCGATCGCCAACCGCAACCGCAGCGAAATTGAAGGCTTGATCGGCTTTTTTGTGAATAGTTTGGTGCTGCGATCGGATCTCTCTGGAAACCCCACGTTTCGTGAAGTGCTAGGACGAGTGCGAGAGGTAGCACTTGCTGCCTATGCCCATCAGGATGTGCCCTTTGAGAAGCTGGTAGAAGAGTTGCACCCCGAACGAGACTTGAGCCGAAATCCCCTTTTTCAGGTCGCGTTTGCGCTACAAAATGCGCCGATCGAGCCGCTAGAGCTACCAGAACTCACGCTAACGCCCTGGCAGCTTGATGTGGGCACGACCCGTTTTGATTTGGAGTTTCACCTCTGGCAGCGATCGCAGGGTTTGAGTGGTTTGTGGGAACAGCCTGCGGATGGCATTAGCGGCTTTGTGGCATACAGCACTGCTTTGTTTGATGCCGCTACGATCGCGCGCATGGTGGAACACTTCCAAACATTGCTAGAAGGCATTGCGGGTAATCCAGACGCACGGCTGAGCGACTTGCCCATGCTCACTGCAAGGGAACAGCAGCAGCTTTTAGTGGAGTGGAATCAAACTCACGTTCCTTACGCCCATGATCAATGCTTCCATCAGTTGTTTGAAACGCAGGCTTCCCAAACGCCGGATGCCATTGCCGTTGTTTTTGACGATCGCTCCCTCACCTATCGGGAATTGGATCAGCGATCGAACCAGCTCGCGCACTATTTGCAGCAGTTCAACGTTCAGCCCGATCGGCTGATTGGCATCTGTCTTGAGCGATCGTTGGAAATGATCATTGCTGTATTAGGCGTGCTCAAAGCGGGTGCTGCTTATGTGCCGCTTGATCCGGCGTATCCGCGCGATCGACTGAGTTTTATGCTCACCGATGCTCAAGTCCCCATTCTGATTACGCAGCAGTCTTTGGTGGCCGCACTTCCAGCTATTCAGGGTCAGGTTGTCTGCCTGGATACGGCGTCGTCGACCATTGATCGGCAAAGTCAGGAGGCTCCCACCACCCAGGTTACGGCGGATCATTTGGCGTATCTCATTTATACCTCTGGTTCGACGGGCACACCCAAGGGCGTTTTGATCGAGCATCGGGGCTTGTGCAATGTGGTGGCTGCCCAAGGTCAGGCATTTAACCTGCCGCCACAAAGCCGTGTGCTGCAATTTAGCTCCCTCAACTTTGATGCCTCCGTGTTTGAAATGCTGCTCGCCTTTGGTGGTGGTGGCACACTCTACATCGCCCCGCCAGCAGCCCGTTTGCTAGGCTCTAGTTTGAGTCAGTTTCTACAAGCGCATCACATCACTGCTGCCATTCTCACGCCTGCGGTGTTAGCTGTACTTCCAGAAACAGAATTACCTGCGCTGCAAACGGTGATTGTGGGAGGAGAAGCCTGTAGTGGTGAACTAGTCGATCGCTGGGCAAAAAAACGGCGCTTCTTCAATGCTTACGGACCCACCGAAACAACGATCTGGGCAACTGTCGCACAGTTACAGCCTGGTGAATCCCCCGCGATCGGGCGTCCCGTTGCCAATACACAAATTTATCTATTGGATGCCCACCATCAACCTGTAGCGATCGGCGTCATTGGAGAACTCTATATTGGTGGCGCTGGCGTGGCAAGAGGCTATCTGAATCGACCGGAGTTGACGGCAGAACGGTTTGTTGAGAGTGAGGTATCGGGTGTTGGGTATGGGGTGTCAGAAGGGCATTTGATAGCAGAGGAGGCAGGA
Organism: Leptolyngbyales cyanobacterium; assembly: GCA_038253425.1. GTDB lineage: Bacteria > Cyanobacteriota > Cyanobacteriia > Leptolyngbyales > Leptolyngbyaceae > Stenomitos. Next base: position 3,051 of record JBBSHC010000042.1, read on the forward strand.
GAAGCAGGAGAGGAAAGGGGAGTGGGGGAGGAAAGGGAGACGCGGGGACACGGGGACACGGAGATACGGAGCCGAAGAACTCAAAAGTCAAAACTCAGGAGTCAGGAACCAAAACACAACTCAAAAACTTCTACACCCGACACCCGACACCCGACACCCGACACCCGACTTTACAAAACAGGTGATCTTGCCCGCTATCGATCCGATGGGAAGCTTGAATTTCTCGGTCGGGTGGATGAGCAGGTGAAGCTGCGGGGCTTTCGGATTGAGTTGGGTGAAATTGAGACGGTGTTGAGTCAGCATCCAGCCGTACAGGATGCCGTTGTGACTGTCCATCAGACGGGGATAGGGGAGAAACGTCTGCTTGCCTATACTGTTCTAAATGGAAATGGTCTGAATGGGAAGGGCACTCAAGCAGCTTTGGAGCGCCAGTTGCAGGCAGAGCAGCTTAAACAATGGGAAACGCTGTACAACCAGATCTACGCCCGATCGACGCCCGATTCTGAACCCACGTTCAATCTAGTAGGCTGGCAGAGCAGCTACACGGGGCAACCGATCGCTGCTGAACAGATGCGAGAGTGGCTGCATTACCGTACGGAGCAAATTCTTGCCCGCAAGCCCGATCGCGTGTTGGAAATTGGCTGCGGTACAGGTTTGCTGCTGTTTCAGCTTGCGCCCCACTGCACTCAGTATTGCGGTACTGACTTCTCAGCCGTTTCGCTCGATACCATTCAACAGCAGTTGGTCAGGCAACCCTTACCCCAGGTCACGCTGCGACACCAACCAGCAGATGATTTTACTCACCTTGACGACGCCAGTTTTGATGCCGTCATTCTCAACTCGGTGGTGCAGTACTTCCCCAGTTTGGACTACTTCATGCAGGTGCTTGAGGGAGCCATTCGTATCGTTGCCCCTGGTGGTTTCATCTTTATTGGAGATGTCCGCAGCTTGCCTTTACTCTCGGCGTTTCATGCAGCCGTTCAGCTTCATCAGGCAGACCCAGCGTTAGATAAAAACTGGCTACAGCAGCAGGTGCAGCGATCGCTGTTTGAAGAACCAGAGTTGGTAATTGATCCAGCTTTGTTTCATGCGTTGCGCGATCGCTTTCCTACCATCCGCCATGCACACATTCAACTTACACGCGGTCGTCATCACAATGAAATGACCCAGTTTCGCTACAATGTAGTGTTGCAGATTGAATCTCAACCTCAACCCAAACCTCCTTTACAACTGCCTCTTGCACAAGGGGTTGATTGTTGTTTGGATTGGACTGAGCAACTCACTCCACCCGCCATTCACCAGCAGTTAGCCGCAACTCAACCCGCTATGCTTCACATCAAAGGGGTGCCCAATGCGCGGGTGATGACAGCCATCCAAACGATCGCCTGGTTAACGAGTGATGCCGCTCCAGACACGATGCCAACGACGATCGGGCAGTGGCGACAAACGTTAGAGAGCGCTTCACAAGCGGGCATTGATCCTGAAGATTGGTGGCAACTCGAAACCGCTTTGCCCTATCGCATTGATGTTCGTTGGTCTGAAAATGATAGCGATCGCTATGATGTGGTTTGCCTGCGGCAATCTGCACTGATCAATGGCTTGGAGCCACCCACCTTGATGCCCGTTCCCTGTTCCTGGAGTAGCTACGCCAATCAGCCGTTACAAAGCCAGGTCGCACGTCACCTCATTCCCCAACTGCGAGATTATTTAGAGCAACGGCTTCCCGCTTACATGGTGCCTGCTGCCTTTATGGTGCTGGATGCGTTGCCCCTCACAGCGAACGGAAAGCTCGATCGTCGCGCTTTGCCCACTCCCGATGCAATGCGCCTGGAAGCAGGTAACCAGGTAGCACCCCGATCGCCTAGCGAAACAAAACTCGTGAGCCTATGGGCAGAGCTATTGGGACTAAAGCAGGTCGGCATTCATGACAATTTCTTTGCACTGGGCGGTCATTCGCTGCTGGCAACGCAGTTAACGTCCCGGATTCGGGATGCGTTTGGTGTTGAGTTACCACTTCGCAGCCTGTTTGAAGCGCCAACGATCGCTCAACTTGCCCTCTTGATCGATCAGCTTGAAATGGCTCCGGTGACACAACCTGCGATCGTGCCCCTGGCTCGTACCGCCCATCGTCGTCCGCGATCGTCCCTTACTCAGGAAAATCAGAGTGAATGACATCTTGATAAATGTCAGGTTTCCCAAACCTGCGGATGAACGAATATTGTCGATCGCAGTAATCTGAGGTGGCAATCATATGTTGAGCGACACAAATGACGAGTGACAAGGCACATCACTTGGAGGCGTTGGAAGACCAGTCGATTACAGAAGAAGACCTGGAGTTGAGCCTGCTGGCTTACAAGAACGTCACCATGAGCAACGTGGCTCGTCTCAAACCGCCTAAAGTTGAAACGACCGCAGCCACAATCCGGGCACTCAAGATTGGCAATGCGCGTTTTTTCAGTGGACGCCAACAGCCTTCCACCTTTTCAGCCGTCGATCGACGGGCACAAACCCTCACACAAACGCCCTTTGCGACCGTTCTTGGCTGTTCCGATAGCCGGGTGCCAACAGAAATTATTTATGACCAACACGCGGGCGACTTGTTCGTCATTCGGGTGGCTGGCAATGTGGCAGAAGCCAGCACTATGGGGAGTATTGAATACGCCATCCGGCACCTCAAAATTCGCGTAGTGGTAGTGATGGGGCACGAAGGCTGTGGTGCAGTGCAAGCTGCCATGCTAGAAGACGCAGAACGGAGTCTGGAAACTTACAACGTCAAATTTTTGCTGGATCACATTGTGCCAGCCGTCCGCGGACTGCCAAAGATTCGTGATGTCAAGGCACGGATGAGAGAGGCAGTCGTTGCTAATATTCGTAGACAAGTCTATCAGCTTAAGCAAAACCCAGTGATTGTAGACGCGATTCAACTGGAGCAGATTGCCGTGATTGGTGCCTACTACGAAATCAGCAGTGGCGCTGTGGACTTTTTGGAAACTGAGGAGGAATTACATCTTGATGATGGAGAATTTTTCGGCTAATCAGCGATCGTCCACAGGTATGAGTTTGTTATGACCTCAACGTGCGATCCGTTGCCTTCTTCCAGTTCCGACCTTTCCTCGGAGGAGGTTTTTCTCTTTCCGGCGTCCTTTGCCCAGCAGCGCTTGTGGTTCCTGGCGCAACTCATGCCTGAGAACCCTTTTTACAATGTAGCGGCGGCTATTCGTTTTACCGGAGCACTCAACATCCCGGTTCTGGAGCAGACCTTTAATGCCATTGTGCATCGTCATGAAACGCTGAGAACCACGTTTGCGTTGATCGAAGGAGAACTGACTCAGGTTATTGCTGCCAGTTTACAACTGTCTATGACGACGATCGATCTGCAAACCATTCCACTAGAGAAACGCGAGGCGATCGTGCAGCAACGGGCGATCGCAGAGAGTCAAGCGCCGTTTAATCTCACCACGGGTCCTTTGATTCGAGTGACGCTGCTCCAGTTAGAGGCTACCGATTACGTCCTGCTGCTCACCCTGCACCACATTGTTGCGGATGGCTGGTCGATCGGCGTCTTGCTGCGCGAACTGAGCGCTCTTTACACTGCCTTTTGTGCAGGCAAGCCCTCTCCCTTACCCGCACTACCGATTCAATACGCTGATTTTGCCCACTGGCAGCGCGATTATTTACAAGGAGCGGTGCTGGAATCGCAGCTTGCCTATTGGCGGCAGCAGTTAGCCGATCTGCCTACCCTTGAGTTGCCTACCGATCGCTCGCGCCCACCCATACCAAGTTACCAGGGAGCCACTGCACAGTTAACCCTGTCAGCAGACCTGACAGCCGCGCTAGAGGCACTTAGCCACCAGGAAGGCGTGACGCTGTTTATGACTCTTCTGGCTGCGTTTCAAAGCCTGATGATGCGCTACACGGGACAAGACGATGTAGTGGTGGGCACCCCGATCGCCAACCGTAACCGGAGCGACATTGAAGGGCTGATTGGCTTTTTTGTGAATAGTTTGGTGCTGCGAACGGATTTATCCGGTGAACCAACGTTTCGCAACCTCTTGAAACGGGTGCAGGAAAACGCGTTAGCTGCCTATGCCCATCAGGATTTGCCCTTTGAAAAGCTCGTGGAGGCGTTGAAACCCACCCGTGATCTGAGCCGAAATCCATTGTTTCAGGTTGTGTTTGCGCTCCAAAATACTCCGATCGCTGCTTTAGAACTCCCTGAAGTCACGCTGGCACCCCTTGACATTGAAGCCGGCACCACTCGGTTTGATCTGGAGTTTCACTGCTTTCAGCATCAGGGCCACCTGCACTGCACAGCCATTTACAGCACGGATTTGTTTGACGCCACCACGATCGAGCGTCTGCTAGGACACTTTCAAACCCTATTGGAAGGCATTGTTGCTAACCCCGATCAGCACATCACCGCTCTACCGCTTCTCACTGCCCCGGAACGCCAGCAGCTACTCATTGATTGGAATGCCACGCAGGCAGATTACTTCTGTAATACCTGTTTTCATCACCGCTTTGAAGCGCAGGTCGCCCAAACGCCCAACGCGATCGCGATCGTCTTTCAAGATCAACAATTGACCTACAGCGAACTCAATCAACGCGCCAATCAATTGGCACATCATTTGCAACAGTTGGGCGTTGGTCCAGAGGTGTTAGTGGGTTTGTGCGTCGATCGCTCTCCAGAACTGGCGATCGGCATCCTCGGTATCTGGAAGGCTGGTGGGGCTTACGTGCCGCTTGATCCTGACTACCCGCGCGATCGACTGACGTTCATGCTGACAGATGCCCAAGTAGCGCTTCTGGTCACGCAGCAAACCTATCTAGCTCAGTTTGCCAGTCACGCCATACCAACGCTTTGTCTGGATCAAGACGACACAACGGTTCCCAAAAGTCTGTCGAATCCCATTAGCACTGTCACACCCAATCATCTGGCGGATGTCATTTACACCTCTGGTTCGACTGGCAAGCCAAAGGGTGTGTTGGTCGAGCATCGCGGGTTGAGTAACTTGGTTGACGCGCAACGGCAAACCTTTCATCTGCAAGCCAGCGATCGGGTGCTGCAATTTGCTTCGCTGAGTTTTGATGCCTCCCTGTTTGAACTGGTTATGGCATTGGGCAACGGAGCCGCCCTTTATTTAGCGCCCAAAGCCGCCCTTCTGCCTGGAGCTAATCTGTTGCGGTTTCTTCAAGACAACGCAATTACTCATGCCACTCTGCCTCCGGCTGTTCTCGCCGTGTTGCCCTCAGCCAATCTTCCCGCACTGCATACCCTGATTGCGGCAGGAGAGGCGTGTTCTGCCAATGTTGTGAATCGCTGGTCACAAAACCGCCAGTGCTTTAACGCTTACGGACCAACCGAAACCACTATTTGGGCAACGATCGCGCGGTTAAAAAAGGGTGAACCCATGACGATCGGTCGCCCCATTGCCAATACCCAAATTTATCTTCTGGACGCTTACGGTCAACCCGTCCCGATCGGCGTTGTTGGAGAACTGTATATTGGTGGCACTGGTGTGGCGAGAGGCTATCTGAACCGTGCAGAGTTGACAGCGGAGCGGTTTGTTGGGCATGGAGGCTGGGGAGCAGAGGTGGTAGCGGGAGCAGGGGAGGAAGGGGAGACGCGGGGACACGGGGACACGGAGATACGGAGCCGAAGAACTCAAAATTCAAAACTCAGGAGTCAGGAACCAAAACACAACTCAAAAACTTCTCCACCCGACACCGTTCGGCTGAGCGCTCACGTCGAAGCCCGACACCCGACACCCGACACCCGACTTTACAAAACAGGCGATCGTGCCCGTTATCGAGCCGATGGCAGCCTCGAATTTCTTGGTCGAATGGATAGCCAGGTAAAAATCCGGGGTGTTCGCATTGAGTTGGGTGAAATCGAAACGGTGTTTCTTCAACATGATGGAGTCCAAGCGGCAGTGGTTACGGTTCGAGAAGACACGCCGGGAGCCAAGCGCATAGTGGCTTACGTCGTTGCGAATGAAAAGCAGCCTATAAAAACAGCGGACTTGCGGGACTATGCACGATCGCAGTTACCCAGTCACTTCATCCCTTCAGCGTTTGTGTGGCTGAAAACGTTGCCGCTCACGCCTAACGGTAAAGTGAATCATGCTGCCCTGCCGAGACCTGATCAGCCTGACCGATCAACTGATCCTTCCTTCGTGGCACCTCAAACCGCGATCGAAGCAACCCTGGTGCAAATTTGGGCTGAGCTACTCCAGCTTGAATCTATTAGTATTCGTGCCAATTTCTTCGATTTGGGTGGAGACTCGCTACTGGCAGCGCGGTTAATGGAGCGGGTGCAGCAGCAGTTTAAGCAAGAACTACCGCTATCAACGCTCTTTCTAGCGCCGACGATCGAACAACTGGCACGTACCCTTGTTGCCGATCAAATGCCCTTACCCTGGTCACCGCTGGTGCCGCTTCAACCCAATGGTGCCAAACCGCCCTTCTTTTGCGTACATCCCATCTTTGGCGTTGTTTTTCCCTATTGCCAACTGGCACAACAGCTCGGCAGTGACCAACCCTTCTATGGACTGCAACCCTTTGGTTTGGATGGCAACCAGACGCCCTTCGATCGCCTGGAAACGATCGCGGCTCACTATATCCAGGCTATCCGCACAGTCCAACCTCAGGGCCCCTACTTTCTGGGTGGCTGGTCGTTTGGTGGCTTGGTTGCTTTTGAAATGGCGCAACAGCTACAGCAGGCAGGACAGACGGTGGCGTTGCTGGCGCTGTTGGATACTCCTGCCCCCATCGCTGCAAATCAACCCTCTCTTTGGTCTAGCCTCACGTTTTTGATCAAAACCGCCGTACGATCGCTCGTTCCCTTTGCGATCGATTATTTAGCGCTGCTGACCAGTTCTAATGAATCCTGGAAAACGCGGCTGCAACGGGTGGCTATGACCCATCTGCTGCCGCAAGAATCCCGCTTACGTCTGCTAGATGAACTCACTCTTCGTCCCATGCTGCGGGTTTTTGCTGCCAATAGCCACGCTGCCAAACGCTACGTGTCCCACGTCTACCCGTCTCCCATCACACTCTTTAGAACCGCCGACTCTGTGGGGCTGCGACACGACACTACCTTAGGTTGGCAGACTCTAACAAGGGCAGAGGTAGCAGTCCATCAAATGCCTGGAAATCATTTTTCCATGCTGCGCCAACCCCAGGTTGAAGTGCTGGCTAGTCAATTAGAGCGGTGTATGGAAACGGCAAGGCTTGAGCATGGGATGGATTGAGTATTGGATGAATTAAGTATTGGTAAGGTGCGATCGTGTCAAGCTATCAGCTATCAGCTTATCGGTGTTGAGTAGAGCATTCTCCCCCATGCAGTACAGCGCTAAGACGGGTGCCTAGTGAATGTCGGGACTGCTTACAGCCAGATGTAAGTCAATACTAAAGTGATGGCTGTGAGTGGTAAGCCAAAGCGCAGATGCTCCCAAAAGGTGAGGCGATGTCCTTCTTTAGCCACTGCCTCCGCCACAATGAGATTGGCTACAGAACCGAGTAGCGTCAGGTTGCCTGCCAGGGTTGATCCGGCTGCTAACAACAGCCAGGTATGAGCATCGGACTGCGGTAATGCGTTATGTAGCAATAATACTGCTGGCACATTGGAAACCAGGTTTGATAAAAGGGCAGTCACGCCAAAAAGACTCATTGGATTGTG
>JBBSHC010000043.1:0-10702 GCA_038253425.1 Leptolyngbyales cyanobacterium
AACAAATAGGGCTACCCTAAAAACTTTAGGAAAACTTTAAAATGGCAGCCGAGTAGACTGCCTTTCTCTTGATCGAAGGTACAAAAAATGACCACCCCGTTGAACGAGATGATCAGAAATTCAATTCACTTAAGACGCAGAAGCAGTAACGGAGTTGCGACCTATGGGTTTGCAGGCGCAGTTGAAGGTGCTGTATCGGAAGTAGAAGGCGCAGTGTTGGAAGGCGCAGTATTGGAAGTAGAAGGTGAAGTGTTGGAGCTAGAAGGCGCACTCGCTGGTGCTTGAACTGGTGCTGGAGCTGTGCGAGGGGCAGAGTCAGGAATAGTCACATTGACATTGGGGGGCGCAGGATTGGGCACTGTGACGTTGATGTTGGGAGCCGTTGAAGGCTGAGTTGGTACCAATTTTGTCCGCTCTCGCTCAATGATCGTTTTAGTTGGTGCAGGGGTAGTGGTTCTTTGGGTCAGGTAGTAAGCCCCAAAGCCCACAGCCACTACGCCGAGCAGCAAGATACCTAACATCAATCCCGTAGCAGCACTATCGTTCTCACGAATGGCTCGATTTTGCTCCTGCGCTGCAATATTTTGCTCCCGCATGGCGAGGTTTTCCTGCAAAAGTTCGCGGTTAGGGTTTTCAGGATCGCGTGGATTTAGATTTGTCATTTTTTTCAGTTGAACTCGTCTTACAAAGAGCAGTTTTATTACAACGAAAGCATCGGAAATTAAGGGGAACAGACAAAACCAATGTTGGGTTCTAGCGACTCGAATTTTCGTCCATGATCGATTCGTTGTCTTCACGTTAACTCTTGCGCTAAGCTAACTCGCTCTACCTTTAGAAGGGGTCTCTAGTGTCTTGAGGAGGATTGTGAAAGTTGGTGGTGCTCGACGCTACTGATGAGCACTGAGGTGAGGAGACTAATGCGTGTGCAGCATTACAACATGGATTTTAGGCTCACGCGAGAATAGCTCATCTGCTACGGGGTGGGCTATTTAACTCAACTGAGAACCGTTTGAAACGTCCTTTCTGCTGACTGCACCCACCTATTTTCTTGCCGCCTATATTATGTGAAACTGTTACCTTATACCGCTCATGCTTGTAACAAAACAACCTATGCTCCGGCGCTTCTGGTACCCAGTGATACCCATCTCAGAGTTGGCTGAGGGACCGCGCCCGTTTCAACTGCTCGGTGAATCGCTCGTGCTGTGGCTGGATGGCACTGGCAAGCCTGCTGCTCTGCGCGATCGCTGCTGCCATCGGTCTGCTAAACTCTCGCAGGGAGAAGTGATTACGGGCGCAATTCGTTGTCCTTATCATGGCTGGTCTTTTAATCCTGAAGGAGCCTGTGTCAACGTGCCGCAGCTTGCCGAAGGCTCGATTCCCAGGTCTTACCGGGTGAAGGCTTACCACTGCGAAGAACGCTACGGCTATGTTTGGGTTGCTTTCGACGCACCCCTTACTGATATTCCTCACATTCCTGAAGCGCTGGATTCTCAGTTTCGCCAAATCCCAGAATTTTATGAAGCTTGGCACTGTGCTGGCTTACGTTTGATGGAAAATTCCTTTGATAATGCCCATCCGCATTTTGTTCATGCCAAAACGTTTGGGGTTGAGCAAGAACCGATCCCACCGCAGCCGGATGCGTTTAGCGAAACAGAGTTTGGTTTGCAAATGCGCTATGTGCTGCCCGTATTCAACAACGAGACGCAGAAGCAAAATTTGCAGATGGAGGCGAGTAGAACGGTGCGGATCAGCGAGGGCAACTGGTTTATGCCTTTTATTCGCACGCTTAAAATCACCTATCCCAATGGTCTGATTCATCTAATTTTTACAGCCGCAACGCCGATCGACGATCGCTCCTCTCATGTGGTGCAGTTTTGCTTGCGGAACGATACTGAAGCGGATGTGACAGCAGCCAGTGTAATTAGCTTCGATCGCGCCGTTACGCTAGAAGATCACGCCATCCTGGAAGGAACGGCTTACGATGTGCCCTTGAGTCTCAGCGACGAGCAACACATGGCAACAGATAAACCAGGTATTGTGATGCGCCATAAGTTGGCGGCACTGTTTAAGGATGATGGCGGTTAGAAAGTGTGGCGATTCGAGGCTCTAGTAGATGAGAGATTCTAGTAAAAGAAAGCTGTAGTGGAGGAAAGGGCGATCGACACAAAGAGTCTGTAGTAGTCAGCCATCTGCAAGCAACTTTTCGTTAGGTTAAGAGGCGCTTTTTGTAAAATGCCCAAAGATGATGCAGCCAACCCGCTATTTTGGTGCGAAAGCATAGAAAATATTTGTCAATATTGGTAGATAAAACTATAATTAAAGTGTTGAAATTGAAGTTTGGCTCTTTACCACTGTGTTTACAAGTACCCTTTCTTCTCCCAAGACAGCACTACCGGGCGATTTGTTTGAGGCGATCGCAGCGCTTAAGCGGGAACTTAATGCGGTGATCCTGGCGCACTATTACCAGGATGCTGATATCCAGGATATTGCCGACTATCTCGGTGATTCGTTAGGTTTATCGCAGCAGGCAGCGAAGACAGATGCCGATGTGATTGTTTTTGCTGGCGTGCATTTTATGGCGGAAACGGCAAAAATTCTTAATCCCAATAAACTGGTGCTGTTACCAGATTTGGAAGCAGGTTGCTCTTTAGCAGATAGCTGCCCTCCTGATGCTTTTGCGACGTTCAAGGCAAAACATCCCAATCATTTGGTAATTTCTTACATAAATTGCACCGCTGATATCAAAGCAATGAGTGACATCATCTGCACTAGCGCGAATGCAATCAAGATCGTCAACCAGATTCCAGCAGATCAACCAATTATCTTTGCGCCCGATCGTAACCTGGGTAAGTATGTGATGGCACAAACCGAACGCGACATGGTGCTGTGGCAAGGAAGCTGCATGGTACACGAAACATTTTCAGAGAAAAAGATGGTGCAGTTGCAGTTGCAGTATCCCGCAGCAGAAACGATCGCGCACCCTGAATGTGAGCCTGCTGTGCTGCGTCACGCTCATTACATTGGTTCAACCACTGCGCTGTTGCAGTACATTCAGCAAAGCCCCAGTCAAAGCTTCATTGTTGCCACTGAACCTGGCATTATTCATCAAATGGCAAAAGTTGCGCCCCACAAGCAATTTATTCCGGCTCCTCCACTCAACAACTGTGCCTGCAATGAGTGCCCCCACATGCGCCTGAACACACTGGAGAAGCTGTATCTGTGCATGAAGCACCAGACACCCGAAATCACCTTACCTGAAGCAACCAAACTAGCAGCGCTTAAACCGATTCAACGTATGTTGGCAATGAGCGCCTGAGCCTAAAGGCTGACGCTATGTTGGCTCCCCAACGTTTGAGGTGGGTGTTTCCAACTCGGAGACAACTTCGTAGAGCGATACGGTGGGTGTTTCTACAAAGAGGGGTGACATTTTTTTGAGGATGGCTTGATGCGTTGCTTCGTTCTGGCTTGCGTCCATTTCGTCAACGCTTTCCCAAAAGATAATCGAAAGACCGCGATCGCTGCCTGGTTGTTGCAATAGGTAGGCTCCTTTAAAGCCATGCGTGTAGGTGGCAACTGCTTTTTCGTAGAGTTGCTGCGCCTCGCTAAATTTACCAGGTTTAAACTCGCCAATGACAACGTGAGCAAATTGACGTTTGAGAAAATCGTGAAAGTCACTCATGATCAGCAACGGGTGGGGATGAAGCATTACTCTTATTTTCCAAGAAGACAGCACTGTGAGTATGGAGTGAGTCTTAAGGATTTCAGTAACTTCCCTTTAAAGGCTGGAAAAAGAAGACGGTTGTGGTTTGCAACGGTCAGTCATCAGCTATCAACTTTTCGATCACTGCTGGCGAGTTGAGCCAAACTCTCCTGACTGCTGACTGCTTCTTGTACAAGCCACCTGGCGATCGGCTTCAAACAAAAAGAAAGCAGCCATGCAAATGCGTGACTGCTCTTCAAACTAAATAACCCTGGTTCAGTTAAGCTGCTAGATTACTAGCAACAAAATCCCAGTTAACGAGCTGATCCAGGAAGTTTTTGATAAAGCCAGGACGAGCATTCTTAAAATCAATGTAGTAAGCGTGTTCCCACACATCCAGTGTAAGTAGCGCCTTTTGCCCTTCTGCTACGGGATCGACAGCATTGGGGGTCTTGGTCACTTTCAAGGTGCCATTGTCATCAATGAGCCATGCCCAGCCACTACCAAATTGAGTAGCAGCAGCAGTAGAGAACTCTTCCTTAAATTTGTCGAAGCTGCCAAAGTCTTTATCAATGCGAGCAGCGAGATCCCCGGTTGGGGCACCACCACCCGCAGGCTTCATGCAATTCCAGAAGAAAGTATGGTTCCAAACTTGAGCCGCGTTATTAAAAACCCCTTGCATACTGGAGTCTTTGTGACTGATCTGGATGATCTCTTCTAATGATTTGTCTGCTAGTTCAGGCTTATCAGCCAGCATTTTGTTGAGATTATCGACATACGCTTTGTGATGCTTGCCGTAGTGATACTCGAAGGTTTCAGCTTTCATGCCGTATGGCTCTAGAGCATCCATCGCGTAAGGTAGAGGGGGCTGTTCAAATGCCATGTATTCTTCTCTCTTTATCTGCGTTTAAAGTCTAAGGCTTATGCATGAGGTTTTGCATTAATTGAGCGTTGTCTCGGCTGAACCAGAGCCTCTAAGCACAACTGAGACTGAGAACAACAAAACCTGACGTTGAAATTCTACCGCATAAAGTCAGGGAATCTGGTGTCCAGCCCTCTTTCTAAGGAGAGAAATTACTGCTGCAACACAGGGTTTAGCTGTGCGATCGCGTGAATCAGCTAATGAAATTCATCGTGTCGAGGTAGTCTGCAACAGACTTGTAGTCGCTCGATCGCCTGAATCAGCTTGCTTTACCCCATAGCGCAATCAGGTGTGAAACGTTCTCAGCCTGAATTTTGGCGGTTGCAGCCTGCTGCTTGGTTGTTTCTTTAATGTCGTCTAAGCCAAGATTCAACGCGGTAACAGACTCAGAAAGCTTGCCGATTTGATCTGTAAGGGCATCAATTTTCTGATTCTGCTGGTGATTTGCCTGAGCAATTTGATCGGCAAGAGCATCAATTTTTTGGTTTTGCTGGTGATTTGCTTGAGCAATTTGATCGGCAAGAGCATCAATTTTTTGGTTTTGCTGGTGATTTGCCTGGGCGATTTGCTGCCCTAACTGGTGATTAGCCTGACTAATCTGCTGTCCCAACTGGTGACTTGTCTGGGCAAAGCCAGTCACTGCTTGTAGCAATGTTGTGAGTAGCTGCTGGTTCGTGGGGTCTGACTGTTCGCTTGTCATGGGCATCAATCACCGTCGCTAAGGCTGGCAGATGACGCAGATTGCATTTTAACTTACTTGACGCTCCTCGATCGTGGCTGTAGAAGGGTGCGTTGTGGATCAAGCACTGCCTACTAATGCGGTCAAAACTGGCTCTACTGAAGTGGTGGGTAACCAGCGGTTGGCGATCGGCATTCGCCAGCCTGTACCAAAGGCGCGATCGGTTACTTTAAGGACGGGTGGCGCTTGCCTGCGCTTAAATTCGGCGCGAGTCACCAGTTTCACAACATTGTCAACGACGTGAGGATCGTGTCCCGCTGCCACAATCTGGTCAGGAGTTTGATGGTGATGAATTAAACGCGCCAGAATGTCATCCAGCGTATCGTAGTCTGGCAAAGAATCCTGGTCTACCTGACCCGGTTTGAGTTCAGCGCTGGGGGGCTTGGTGAGAATGTGTTCAGGAATAATCTCAAAAGATGACGGTTGGAGTTTGCTACGGCTCTGTAAAGTGAAGGATGCCTTTGAGTCATGGCTAATCTGTTCGCCTTCATCCTTCATCTTTTCATTGAGCCATCGACATAGTGAGTAGACACGGGTTTTGGGAACATCCGCGATCGCTGCTAAGCCGCCATTCATATCGCCATATAAGGTACAGTAACCAACTGCCATTTCAGATTTGTTGCCCGTGGAAAGCAGTAGATGTCCAAATTTGTTTGAGATTGCCATGAGCAGATTGCCACGGATGCGCGACTGAATGTTTTCTTCAGCCAAGCCAAAGGCAGTATCGGCAAAGAGTTTGGCGAAGGTCTGGTCGTAGCCTTGCATCAGGTCGCCGATCGGGAGCGTTTCTGTGTGAATCCCCAAATTTTCAGCCAGTGCGAGTGCATCGTTGACAGAGTGGTCGGAACTGTAGCTTGAGGGCATGAGCACACCCAGCACGTTTTCAGGTCCGATCGCCGCTACCGCGATCGCGGCAACCAGCGCCGAGTCGATGCCACCGCTCAAGCCAATGACGATCTTAGAGAAGCCACACTTACGGGCATAGTCCCGCACACCAAACACGAGTGCCGCCCAAATTTCGGCATCTTCGCTATTAAAAGAGGGCATCACTAAACCAGGCTGCAAGTCTCCGTCGCTGTAATCCAAAACGATCAAATCAGTCGCAAACGCACGACCACGGCAGACTAAAGCACCGCTGCGATTAACCGCCACGCTACTGCCATCAAAAATCAGGTCATCATTGCCGCCGACTTGATTGGCATAGATGATTGGTTGGGCAAACCGCACAGCACTGTGTTGGAGCATGGTTTCTCGCACCCGCTGTTTGCCAACTGTATACGGAGAGGCAGACAGATTAATCGTGAGATCAACGCCTTGCTGGGCGAGGTCAGCGATCGGGTTGACAGCGTAGGTGCGCTTGCCCCAAAATTCCTCGTCGTTCCAGAGATCTTCGCAAATCGTGACGCCAATGCGGACGGCAGCAGCCGGAATGTGGTCAGAGGTGGCAGGAGTCGTGAGTACAAAATGATTTGCTTGTTGTCCCGGTTCAAAGTAGCGGTCTTCATCAAACACGTCATAGGTTGGCAAGAGGCGCTTGTGAAAGATCTGCTGCACGTGCCCCCCTTCTAACAGCGCCATACTATTAAAAAGAGGTTTGCTGCCTTCCAAAAGCGATTTAGGGTTAAGTTCTACCATGCCGACCAGTGCCGCAAGCTGGGGCGGTAGAGCGCTGGCTAATTGCTCTAAAGTCGCTGACATTGCTGCCACAAAATCGGGGTGCATCAGCAAATCGCGAGGTGGATAGCCACAAAGAGAAAGCTCTGGGGTAAGTAATAAACGTGCTCCTTGATTGGCAGCTTGTTGTGCAGCAGCAAGAATCTTTTGGGCATTACCTGCCAGGTCGCCAATAGTGGGATTGAGTTGAGCGATCGCAATTTTCATGGGTAAGCTAAGTCTTCAATTTAATGTGAATTTCCTTCGCCGTTGGATTCTTATCGTGAGCGTTTTCTTTCACCTCAAACATATCGGTCGCTCGAATTAAATCTCCCAGCTTTTCATAGCCATAATTCCGTTGATCAAACGAGGGTGAAATTTTTGTGAGTTGTGCGCCGAACGGTCCCAAATTTGCCCAACCATCTTCATCTGCGATCGATTTATACGCATCTTTGAGCAAGCCGACCAGCGTTTTATCGCTTTTAAGCGTGTAGCTATTTAACGCCTCTACTTTCTGACTAGACGCATCTTTCAATACAGTCTTCGGATCTTTTTCAGCAAGATGATCGGTTGCTCCCACCAAAACAGTCTCTTTAAGGCGTCCAAAAATTTCTGTATAAATAAATTTGTCGCAGGCACTAATAAACGCTTCTGGTGTTTTCTTCTCACCAAAACCATAGACAACCAAACCCGACTCACGAATGCGACTGGCAAGCCGTGTAAAATCGCTATCGCTAGAAACAATACAAAATCCGTCGAAATTTCGTGTATAAAGCAAATCCATTGCATCGATAATTAAAGCGCTATCGGTTGCGTTTTTGCCAACTGTATAGCGAAATTGCTGCATCGGTTGAATAGCAAATTTGTTGAGCTTATCTTTCCATTTACTAAGCTGTGGGCTTGTCCAGTCACCGTAAATGCGTTTGACATGAGCTGTGCCATATTTAGCAATTTCTTTGAGCAATGATTCAATCAAATCAGCATTAGCGTTGTCTGCATCAATCAACACAGCTAAGCGATCGGACTTGAATTTAACTTCTCTACTCATAGTAATAATCTTGAGAAATATTTTACTTAGCTCAAAGTATCTAAAACCTTATCCGCTAGAGAATCGACAACTTCAATATCAACTTGATCGAGCCCATCTTCACTGGCTTGATCTAACTCTTCTCCTGAATGCCACGTATACACATCCCAGGTGTGTCCGGTATGCTTGATTCCAGTAGCTTTTGGAATATTTCTACCAACCCATTTCATAAAATCATATACGCCAATTGTAGAGGGCACTCTTACTGAAACAAATTTTGGGCTTCCAGACGGGGTGTATTCATCCAGTCGAATCTTAAAAAACTTAGATCCTTTTGCAGTGAATTTTGCCTTGCTGGCGGCAAGTTCTGCTGGACTAATATCCGGTAAGCCAAGCTTATGAGCACAGCGAACCCTAACGTAATAGTGGAGAATCTGATCGATTTTTTCTTGCTTCAGTTCTTTCTCGGAGCGTTCTTTACCACTTTCTTCATGATCTTTAGAAAAGGAGATTAAAATCTCTCCATAGCGCGACTGTTTTAAATCACGCAAAACGAATTGAATTGACTTATCTTCTAGTTCTAAGAATTCATAAGTCAGGAAGTCGATCTCTAAGAAACTATATTTCTGATCGATTAAATTGTGTTCATGATATGTAGGAGAAATAGCAATTAGGCGAATGGGAAGATCGTAGTTAATTTCTGAGTTAAGTGGTTTTTCGGTGATCATGCGATCGTAATAGCGGGTGAGTTGCTGGACGATGTAGCGATCGACTGTATTTTTTAGTTCTATGACTGTCAATCTTCCAGTTTTGTCAACGGCTAAAATATCGCAGACATCCTGCTTAATCATGTATTGGCGTTTGAACCCTCTAAGCAACAACAGCTCATTTAGATGAACCCAAACAAAATCTTCTAGGTCTCGTTCACTTTTGAAGAAAAGGTTTTTCTTTTGTCGCTGTAACATGAGAGAACCTGCTTCTACTAAGAATTAATAACTAAATAAACACCAGCGGCTTATCTTTCAAAGGCGCAAAGGCTTCGGCATCAAAGCGATAGAGGCTTGCAGGTCTGCCAGCACCTCTGGAGGCTTTTACGCCAGTATCGGAGAGGAAGCCCATCTTGAGGAGGCGCGATCGGAAGTTGGAATAGTCCGAAAAATTCTCCCCTAACACAGTGGTGTAAAGCTGATATAAATCGCTCAGGGTAAACAGTTCAGGTAAGACCTCAAAGGCGACGGGGCTATACTCCAGCTTGTTACGCAGGCGACGATGACCGTACTTCAGCACTTCGTTGTGATCGAATGCCAGTTGAGGCACCTGATCAAGGGGATACCAGGCAATGCCGCTGACGCCATCGGCAATTAATTCTGCTTCTGCAAACCTTACAAGGGCAAAATAGCTCACCGAAAGGTACCGAACGCCGTAGCTATCCATTGCTTCTCGCGGATCACGATTTGGACCGCCAAACGTGTAAAGCTGCTCCAGGTAAAGGTTACGCACACGAATTTTTTCTGCCAGAATGCGGTAGGCGGCATCTTCCAGCGATTCGCCGCAACGCACCAGTGTGCCTGGGAAACTCCACTGCCCCAGAAATGGCTCTTCCTGGCGCATGACCAGCAGCACCAACAGACGATTTTGAGCGGTATCAACCGAGAAAATCACGTTATCAACGCCAACTTTGAAAGCGGCGAGTGTGGCATCTACCGCATTGGCTGTTTTTCTCTGGAGGCGTCCTGGCATGATGTGTATAGCTGCTCCCGCTGGATGTAGGCTTCGATGGGAGGTGTTAATGCATCTGTGTCTCCTTTCTCACGATACGCTGTAGAGGACGTATCAGGACCAGTGAGATCGGCGATCGATAGCCGTGCTCCCCTTCGCCTCAATTCTGCCAGAGCCGCTTCATCCAGCGCGAATCCGGGTCGAGGAATGACGAGCCAGTTCACCCGTTGGATTAACGCATCAATGCGATGCCAACTTGGCAGTTGATAGACCAGATCTGACCCAATGACCAGGGTGAAAACGGCATCTTTCCAGAGGGTTTCTGCCACTTCTACAGTATGAATCGTGCGGGGTTTGCTGAGTTCTGGATAAAGAGAAAGGTTGTGTCGCGGTGGATCGATGTCGTCAATCAACAGTTGCAGCATTGCCATGCGATGGATCAGCAGGGTCGGGTGTGATTTGAACGGATTGTCTGCTGCCCAAACCGCCACTTGATCGAACTGTTGCGATAACCAGACCAAAATTGCTTGATGACCTGCTGTCGGTGGATCGGCACTTGTACCAAAGAGGGCAACGTTGAGCATAAGGTTGATGCTGAGTAAGGGAGTGGTTGTTCGTAGCCGAAACTGCTTAGAACCTGAATTTGAACGTTTTAGGTAAACTGCTTTTTTGCTTCTCGTTGCTCCAGGCTCATCGGTTGCCCTGATGTTGCGTTTTTGCAATTAAATTGATCAGCCCAGCAGAAGGCTCCACTGCAAGCGAAATAGGTGACTGAATTTGACGAGTTTGGGTGGGTAGACTCGCAACTGAATGAGTGGTGCGCTGCGCGATCGTGTCTAGCGATTCAGGCGATTGTAACCGTTGACCGTGTTGCATCACTAGCTGCATCATTGGTTGCTCTCCAGTCATCGTGTCGGGTTGAAGGTCTTCTGACTCCTGGCT
>JBBSHC010000044.1:0-10688 GCA_038253425.1 Leptolyngbyales cyanobacterium
GCCTTTCGCCTTTCGCCTTTTGCCTTTCTTCTACTGTGACAGATTGCTGTGCCCGTCGCGTAAGATTGACGGTATGAATCTTAATTTTCGCTTTGCAGTCATTAGTGATCTGCACATTGCTCTACCACACACCATTTGGGAGCATCCCGATCGCTTTCATCTGGTTGAGCTTAGCATTCCCGTGCTGGAAAATATCCTGGCACGTTTGCACAGCCTTGAGCTTGATTTTTTGCTGCTGCCTGGTGATTTGACCCAGCATGGTGAACCCGCGAATCATACCTGGTTGGCGAAGCGGTTAGCACAGTTGCCGTATCCGACCTATGTGATTCCTGGTAATCATGATGTACCCCGATTGCAGGCGGATGGCGTGTCGATCGCGCAGGCAGAGTTTTCGCACTATTACCGCTCGTTTGGTTACGATGACCCTGAACAGCTCTACTACACGTGCCCTTTATTACCAGGCGTGCGTTTGATTGGCTTAAACTCAAATCAGTTTGACGCTCATGGTAAGCAGGTCGGTTGTCTGGACGATCGTCAATTAAGCTGGCTTCAAAACGTTTTGGCGGAGCATAAAGATGATCTGATACTGGTTATGGTTCACTACAATGTAGTAGAGCATCTGCCGGAGCAGTCGCGCAATCCGCTGGGTCGGCGCTACATGCTAGATAATGCACCCACGCTACTGAACCTTTTGCGTGAGGCAGGCGTGCAGCTTGTGTTTACAGGACATTTGCATGTACAGGATGTGGCGTTTGCTCAGGGCGTGTACGACATAACAACTGGGTCATTGGTAAGCTATCCTCATCCCTACCGTGTGCTAGAGCTGCGAACGGACGATCGGGGGCAGCGATCGCTCCACATTGAGTCGAGCCGGGTCGAATCTGTACCTGGCTGGGAAACCTTACAGCAAACCTCTCGTGCGTTTATGGGTGTTCGTTCTCAGCCCTTTATGATGCAACTGTTGACCCAAGCCCCTCTGAAATTACCGTTAGCTGAAGCTGAAGTTCTTGCGCCCAGCCTGTGTGATTTTTGGGCAAGTATTGCTGATGGTGATGCGCTGTTTGACTTTCCACAGTTTCCGCCTGCTGCCCGCCGTTATTTTGAGCGCTTTAGCGCCACCGATCAGCATGGTCAACCCTGCTTGATTGACAACTCAGCGACGCTGTTGCTTGATCCCATAACGAGTTAAGTCCGGCTCTTCAAAACTGGACTCTTCAAAACTGGACTCTTCAAAACTGGGGGTTTAGCTTCTAGGTGCGTACATGATTACGAAGACGCTCAGAAGGGCTAAACCGACTCCCAGTAGATCGTAGCGATCGGGCACTGTGCGGTCTACTTGCCACCCCCAAAGCACTGATAGCGCAATGAAGACACCACCATACGCGGCATATACGCGACCAAAGTTAGCAGGTTGCAGTGTAGCGATCGCGCCATAGCTGGCTAACGCAAGTCCACCGATGACTCCTAACCAGGCTGAGCGTCCTTCCCGCAGCCACAGCCAGATTAAGTAGCCGCCGCCAATCTCAAACAAACCTGCCCACAAAAAATAGAGCAGAGATTTGACCAGTTGTCGCATGTGTATGGTGGTTAAAAGGCTGAACGCAATCTTCAGTTAATCCGCTTTAAGCACTGGCGTACGTTTGCTGGTTAGAGCGTGTTAACACCAACAGTACATGCTTGGATTGCTATCAGCTTGCAGACTTCTGAACTCCTGATTTCATCCCTCATCCTTTCAACTCAGGCTACAACATCTTTTTTGTCCGCCTTCTATCCGCCTTCTAACTGTTTGATAGCTGACGACAGATCCCAAAAACAGATGTGAAGCCATGTAAAAACGTGCTGCTACCGACGGGCCCAATTTCACCGCTGCAAAAGAACCCGCTCAGCGGCACCGTGGGAAGATAGCGACTGAACAACTGCGAATCAAAGTTCGGTTCATCATACAACCGTTCGCCCCGCCCGACACAGGCAAACATGAGGGCACCGATCGCGGAAGCAGTATCGGGTTTAGTCTGTTGATAGCGTTCCAACAGCATTTCTAGATCTTCGGCAGACGTGCGAGCATCCCGCAGGTGAAACTGAATCCGTTGACCCGGACGAATACGATCGCCAATCGCGATCGCGCCGACTCTGGGATCAACCCCCAACAGATACCGAATCAAAAAATCGCCCTGTTCTAGATCCTGCTTAAACTCATTTTGAGCAATGCCTACAAAGAGAGAATTCTGCGCCAGCATCTGGTCTTTTTCGCTCAAGGTTTGAATTAAATCCTGCAAAACTTCCAGGGGGGTAAGCTTTTTCGACACCAACGAGCCACCACCATGCGGTACCAGGCTTGCTCCTGCCTGTTCTTCTAGCCCCAGCAAAATATTTCGTTCTGACTCTGTAACCCAGTAGGGCTGCCCAATGGGACGACAGCCCTGCGCGACGATCGTTTCTAGCACCACATTGCCGCTTAGTGCCAGACCCACAGTACCTTCCCGGTAAAGACGGTAGTTACAGAACAATCCGCTGGCGTCGTTCGTTGCCCCCGCACTGGTTACACCACCCACTTTGATTGAACCCGGATAGGCAAAATCTAGCCCCTGCAATAGGTCATTCACCTTCGCAGAAAATGGATCAGCCAAAAGCACAAACTGGGGTTCGTCCGCCACAGAAACGCCAATCAACTCCACCCAGGCGTCAGGCGAACTATCTAAATCCGGCAAATTTTCAGCCGTGAGATGAAAGGCGCGTACTGTCACTCCTGGTAGAGATGCCAGCGTTAGCGCGATCGCAGGTTCACCTTCTACTTCTTGAGGCAAATCGTTGGCGTTCATGCCGATGACCCCACCGCCACCACAGCCAATGAGGGGAATCGCGGGCAATCGCTCTTGCAGCAGAGGCATTAATCGGGAATACTCGCTGGCAAAGGCAGCAGAAATAAAGACAAAGCCCACATCAGGAGTTGCTTGCAGCGCCGCTTCTGCCCGTTGCACAATATCATCAACGGCGGCTTCTAAAGACGGGCGAGTGGATAGCGTGCTAACCCACTTCATTGCGGCGATCGATCCTTCCATCATGCGCTCCTCCATGAAAAGGATGATCACCAGCGTAACTGTTAATGTTTCAATGTTGGCGAAGATTGCAGGCAATTATTAGAACTGCCTCAACAATTCTCAAGCTTTAACAAGCAGTTTACGGATCTGAGACGGTGGTGTTCGCGTTACGATAAGTAAAGTTCTGATCGTCAGCTTCTCTTCTACTCAACCAGTGGAGAACCTTAAACGAACAGGCAAAATTCCACCGACGTGCAATGCCTTCTGTATGACTCAAAGAGAATGGCTCGTTACTTCAAAGAGAATGGCTCTAAGAGATTTTACTAAAACGATGGATGCCAATGTACATCAATCGGGCAAGTTCGGCAGGGTTTCTGATGTTCAGGAAACGAACGTAACTTACGAATCAGTAATTTGCAGGCGTTTACCTATAACTTGGTGAGCAATGATTAACAGCGAACAATCCATGAGCGATATTCAAGAAAAAATCGAAGATGAGTTGAAGCAAGCCCGTGCCGCTTGTGATGTGAATGGCAGCACCTCCCCTGAGTGTGCCGCAGCCTGGGATGCCGTTGAAGAATTGCAAGCCGAAGCAGCGCATCAACGCGAAACGAAGCCGAAAAAAAACTCCCTTGAAATCTACTGCGACGACAACCCTGAAGCGGCTGAATGTCGGATCTATGACGATTAATGCCGATCGCACTCGATCGGCAAATTGTGCATCCTGCGAACTTTAAGGACGGCAGGATGCTGAAGGGAACGAGTAGCTAGAATGCCTCGCTGCGTTAAAGCTACTCGTTTTTTGGCGTGTTTAATGCCAAGATTTTTCTTGTACCGCTGACTGTATCGTTATGCAAGCTCCCTCCTGGTTGCCATCGCTCGTCTGGACGGACTATCGACTGGCGCTATTATTTACTGTTTTGATCCCGTTAGGGTTGCTGCTTTGGGCGTTTGTCGCTAAAGCAGATGCCATTCAAAAGCTTTTGATTATTTACTGGCGCGTTGCAAGCTTGCTGGCAATCACGGTTTACCTCTTGATTGGGGCATTGCCTGTAGGGTTTATTTCTGGCTGGTTAGCCAAAGTATTAATGCCGCTGTCTCTCTGGTTTTGGGCTGATTTGAATGAGGAAGTTGTTGAGCAGCCTCGCAGTCGTCTGAAGCTTGCGTTTACCTCTTGGCGGTGGGCTGTATCAATTTATTGCGGACTGAGTGCCCTTGTCCAAATCCCTGTCTTGCGATGTGCTCTTATGAGTACAGATGCCCTGCTGAAGGAACCGTTTTGCCGTCTTTGGCTTGATCCACCCTGGGCGTTTAGAGCCAGCGTTCACGCTACCACAAAGCCCTTTTTTCTAGGCTTTCTGGCATTGGTGGGCTTGGGTATCTATGTCCTTTACCTGGGCTATTTTGTGCTGGTGCGTTTGGGTCGGCAAGGGCGATCGGCAACGGGGCAGTAAGGTGCGATGGTTAATGCGTTGCCTTTGCCAGGTCATCGGTTGGAGCGGTATACCGAAAAGTGTCCGCAAGAAGTGCTGTTGGTCACGGCTGAGGTAGATGGTGAACCGGATGAAATTGTGATTTTTCGCGGGTTTTCTAGCTCACTTATGCGATCGACCGCTTTTGATCCAGATGTTCTGGTGCTGCCCGATCGCGCCATCATCATCACCATCGATCGCCTTCAGGGTCCGTATGAGCCGACGAATCCACGCTATCTCCAGCAAGGGCTAACCTGGGAAACGATGCAGCCCCTGCTAACGGCGGCTGGCGTCTAGGAGGCATTTCAAAAACATCCTCTAAATCTCTCGCTATGTAGATGCGTTCACAGCACTTACCGAACGACGATTATTAGCAGGTTGCGCTACCGTGTCACAGTATTTTTTCTAGCTAATTCGCGTTTTTAAAGCGGTTAGTGGACGCTTAATTTAGTGGTTTAGCAATAATCGCTTTTCTAAAGAAAGTGTTATTCTCCACAGTGAGTGTGTTGTGTGGGGTTATTTAGTGTATGGTTTCATCTCCTGTTCGGATGCTGGAGTCGGACAATGCAGGCATCGCGCTACAACAGTCAGCCTCTACTGAGTTCACCAAACCACGATCGCCGTTAGAGTCATCGCCTGCGATCGGTAATCATACGTCGCGATCTTGGGCAGTGGCTGGGAACGGTTGGGTTGGCTTAAATCTTCCCGACAGCCGCTTGTTTGGTACGGATGGCATTCGTGGACGAGTGGGGGATTTGCTCACCGCACCGCTGGCGCTACAGGTGGGGTTTTGGGCAGGGCATGTCTTACGATCGCAGTCAGCTCAAACGGGTCCTATTATCATTGGGCAAGATTCACGCAATTCTGGCAGTATGTTGGCGATGGCACTGTCGGCTGGCTTGAATGCTGCTGGTTTGGATGTTTGGGATCTGGGTTTATGTCCAACTCCGGGCATTGCCCACCTTACCCACATCTCAGGCGCGATTGGCGGTGTGATGGTTTCTGCCAGCCATAATCCCCCGGAAGACAACGGCATCAAGTTTTTTGGTCCCAATGGCAGTAAGCTTTCGCTGGCACTACAAGCGCAAATCGAGTCTGCGTTACGGGGTGATGTTGGCGCGTTGGAGTTTGTCAATAGCGATCGCTACGGACACCACCACCATCGATCGGAATTGATTAGCAACTATTTAACCTCTATTCAGCAACCACTTCAGAGAGATAGTGATACTGCGTTGCCCCTGCGTGGGTTGCGAGTTGTGCTAGATCTTGCCTGGGGAGCCGCCGTACATTTAGCACCACAGGCGTTTGCGGCTCTGGGCGCGGAGGTGATTTGCCTTCATGCTCAGCCCGACGGCGATCGCATTAATGTGAACTGTGGTTCTACCCATTTGGCAGCGTTACAAGCCTCAGTCAAAGCACATACTGCCGATCTGGGCTTTGCTTTTGATGGCGATGCCGATCGAGTGCTGGCGGTGGATGCAAGCGGTCGTATTGTGGATGGCGATTATATTCTTTATTTGTGGGGAAAGGCTCTGCGGCAGGCAGGCAAGCTACCGGGTAACACCATCGTTGCTACGGTGATGTCCAATCTGGGCTTTGAGCGTGCCTGGGAGAAGCAGGGTGGTACGCTGGTGCGAGCGGCTGTTGGCGATCAATATGTCCATGCTGAAATGCTGCGAAATGGCTGTGTTCTAGGCGGTGAACAGTCAGGTCACATTCTCTGTAGCCACTATGGTGTGAGCGGTGATGGGCTGTTGACGGCACTTCATTTAGCGGTACTGGTACAGCGATCGGGCATTTCGTTGGCAGCACTGGTAGATCAAAGCTTCAAGACGTATCCTCAACTGCTGCGAAATGTGCGAGTAGAGTATCGCGCTCGTCGCCTTAATTGGGAGGCTTGTGACCCGCTGCAACAGGCGATCGCGCAAGCCGAAGCTGCAATGGGTGACCAGGGACGGATTCTGGTGCGTGCCTCAGGAACAGAACCACTGATCCGCGTCATGGTTGAAGCTGTGACGGCTGAGTTAGTGCACCACTGGACCGAAAATCTGGTATCAGTGGTGCAGCAGCACCTGGCTGCCTGACGCGTCTGAATGGTGAAAGGCAAGCAGTGTAGAGAGGTTCCGATCGAACGTCTTTGTATTGCTTGCTTTGTTATACGTTGAATTTGCTACGGTTTAATCAAGCATTTGTAGGCTAAAATATCGCCCATCGTCTTTGGGGTGTTCGCTTACTGTCATATCAATGCAACGGGTGCCTGGACACTTTTAGTCTGTCGATCAACAGCACATCCGGTTAAAGTTAATCGTGCTAGCAGTCTGTTAATCAAAAGCTGACCAAGAAGATGATGGGGCGTTTTTTTTGGGATTAAACACCTCCAGGAAGTGATGGACGGATGACTAGAATCACACAGCGCTGCCGCTGAGGCTGGTAATTTAATTAGACGATCGCAGCAGCGAGTCTCGTTTTGAGCTCACTGTTTCATCGTTACTGACGCAGTTGCAGGTAAAGACGTGAACGTTGTCAACGGTGTCGAAAATTGTCGTATCCCGTAAACGTTCCTGTTACCATGCAAAAGTTGTGTGCATCGTGCCAACCCGAAGGGAGAAACCTCTATGGAGCGTGAACGGGATTGGGAATCAGGACAGGATCAGGAACGTTGTCGGACACGACTGAAGTGGGCAATTCAGCAGTTGGGGGGCGACGCTAACCCCGCTCGTTTAGACAAAATAGCGGAATTGATCATCCAAACCATGACGGGACCGTGGCGGTTCTTTCACACGCCTGAACATATTTTTGAGGTAGGCGAAGCGGGTGATGCGATCGAAGTGCTGGCGGCGTTGTTCCATGACCTGGTGTATGTCCAGGTCGATCAGGGCGTTAGCGTTAACACCAGCGGCTATATTTCTGCTTTTGTCAAAGAAATCACGGGTCAACTGGTGATCCGTAATGCTGCCGAGCTGCCCGATGACCGCATGTTTGCGATGGTGGCGCAGATTTTTGGCTTTGTGCCAGAACAGGTCTTGCTACCCGCTGCGGGACAAAACGAATTTCTCAGTGCGTTGATAGCTGCCAAGTCGCTTGAACACGCGCTGTCGGCTGACCAGATTGCTGAAGTTGCTGCCTGCATTGAGGCAACGATTCCGTTTCGCAGCAACTCTGAGGCGGGTTTGAGTCCCAGCGAGCGCCTTTATGAACGGCTGGAACAGACAAAAAGCACGATGGGGTTTGGCTGGAGCGACCAGCAGTTGTGTCAGGTGGTGCAGCGATCGGTGCGCCTGGCAAACCGAGATGTCGAAAATTTTGCCTATCCGTCGGCTGCCGATTTTTTGGATAACACCTGGAACTTGCTGCCCGAAACTAACCACGACTTAAAGAACGCTAACTCCTACACGGTGAATGGTTATCGGGTCTCGCTGCAAAAGATGGAAGGCTTCATGTACTTTTTGAAGCCCGAATTGGTCTTCCAGATCTTTCAGGCAGAACCGGATGTTGCTACTTACCAACAGCTTATTACGCGTACACAACGAAACTTAGAGGTGGCGCGGCTGTATCTGGGCAGCAAACTGCTGTCGATCGCAGTCATTGAAGCGCTTTCTCAGCGGATTGGGCACGATATTCCCCTTGCGACGATGATGGGTGAACTGCCTTCTAAAGAGCGATCGGTCGCGCAGTTAGAAAACTTTTTGCCGTATGTGTCGATGGCAGTTGCCCCAGAAACTGAGCTTGAATGGGATGTGTTGAGCCTGGTGGAAAAGGGACGAGGGCAGTCGTCTTCCTACGACATCAAAAATTCGCCCGTTGCCACGTACATCATCAAGTCGATCGGCTTTGCTGAGTCGCGTCGCCTATTGGTTCATGCGAAGGCATTCTTTAAAGGATCGCTGACGGCAGAGGACTTTCTGGCACAGTGCGATCGCACTGTTTTAGAGACGATCACTAATGGTATTTTGCAAGTCTTTGAAAGCCGCAAAGTCGCCATGCGTGGGTTAACTGTAGAAAGTAAAGTGTGACCCATCATGAGTGTAGTGTTTTGCTGCCAGTACCGCAGGCAATGGACTTCGATGGTGCTGATCGGCTGTCTCTTAAGCACGATGAGTTTCTGCAAGACTGACCGTGCGATCGCCGCCGATCCCACCAAGTCAGTCTTGCCTGCTAATCTTCGCGCCGTCAACATCTGGCAACGAGTGCTTGGTTCTACCAAAACGCCTGTTCCCTGGCGGGTTGCTCCCTGCGAGGGCACCGCTCCCTTGCTGTGTGTGTCCAACCAAGGAGACTTTGTGGGCACAGTGGAGATGGGCACCTACCTACTCGAAAGTCGGGCTGACTTTCGCAAGCTGCTGACCAACGCAGGCATTCCCGCTAAGGCAAATGCGGTTGATCCCAAGTACCGCAGCCGACTGATAACTGCCCTCACTGCCTGGGTAACCGACTACTACGCCTTTTTAAAAAAAGACCGCACACCAGAGTACGGCGACACCATCACGTTTACGACGCAACCGCCCACTCCGGTCACGGTGGGTAAACTTACTGGACTCCGCTATGGCTTTGCAGGCACAAAGCAAACCGATCGGGGCATCCACGAACAGCGTGTGGGCTACGTTGCCTTTGATGGCACGACTCTTTACGTCATCACGACTGCCTTCGATGCCATGTCTGAAACAGGCAAGTTTAAAACGCTCGAAAACTTTCAGCGCTTTGAACCCTACCTGCAAACCTTAGTGGCAGAGCTAAAACTGCCGATCGCTCACTCAGCTCAACGGTGAACGTGCGATCGCTTTTCCTACCAGAAACTCGTTTAATGTTTGATTTTACAGCGCTCAGTGCTTAGCTAGGTGCAGAATTTGGCTCCTGGCTCCTGGCTCCTGACTCCTAACTGCCCAAACCAACCCATTCGCTCCATGCCTCTAAAGCTTTGACAACCGATGCAGCCAGACATAGTTAGAGCCTTCAGGGGTGCATTTGCTTTGAATGAGACTGTTGGAGTAGAAAAGGTTTTGCCCAGAGCGATCGTTGAGATAGCCAGAAGCGGTCCACTCGCCATAAGGATCATTCACATAAAAACCGCTCTGGTTGTAGCCGCGTATAACGACGATATGACCAAAACCAGTGAAGTAACCGTGGACAATACAGGGACGCCCTTCCGCGATCGCTTTGCGAATGTCCGGCAAACTTCCCCGCAGCGTCAGATCGTCCTGAATGCCGTAAGCTTTTGCCATTTGAGCCAGATCGCCTGGGTCGTGGCGACTTAAGCCGTGGGAGTCCATATACCGATACAGTTCATCTTCAAACTGAGCGGCACTGGTACGCTGCTTGATCTGGAAATATGCCATCACCATTGCAAACGCAGTGACATTACAGGCTCCCGTTGGGTTCACTGCGTTATCGAGCTGGTTCTTGTAAGGGATGTTGAGATTTTTGCTGGCAGGCAATATCCCAGGCGGCGGGGAAGGCGTTGGCACGGGCTTAGCAAGCGTTGGCAGTGACTTACTGTAAGCAACCTTGCCCTGGTTGTCGATGAGCTGCACGTGGTAACCATAGACGTACCAGGTGTTTCTCGGAGGATCGCCGAGGGTCTCACCTAGCAACGACACTTTGATGTGGTCATTTTCGACAAACTTCCAGGAGTGCAGCTCAAACACTTTCCCTGTTTCTACAGCAACCTTGTCTTGAGCAGGTAACTTTGCAGAATCGCCAGTTGATTGCTTAAAGATGGTGTTTTGAACAACTTTGAGTCTCATACACAATGCCCCCTCAGTTAAATGAAAGCATCGAACCTTTCCGATCGTTCGCGTTCTGCGAAACGTTGATCGCATCCATCGTTGTCATCCCCTCCACACATTGATTGCTCAGCATCGGTTTAGTAACCCATGTAGACAGCTAAAGGTGTGCGATCGACAACAATGGTGATTCTGTTTCTGTGCCAGAAAAACAGATTGTGTTGACTCATAATACAACCCTAGTTACCAATCCAATTCCAGATTCATGTGACTGTAAAGGTGGTAGCGACGGTTTCATTCATGCTCAAGCGACGCTTGCATCACTAACGTGCATGAACCCTACTCTTGATTTTGAGTTAATGCTGACAATTCACCACAAATAATAGACCACTCTTAGCCTTTTGCCTTTTACCTTCTTCTCCTCTCTCCACTTTTGCAGAGAAAATTTCGGTTCTTGA
>JBBSHC010000045.1:0-10632 GCA_038253425.1 Leptolyngbyales cyanobacterium
CAGGAGAAGGCAGTGGACCATTAACGGGGGATGAAGATCTCAAAGCCCTAATGAACCAGCGTTTCATGGCTTTGCGAGTGAGTCAGTGGAAATCCTTGCCAGGTGAAGCTTTCAGGCATCTATCACCTCTTTAGCGACCAGTACCTTGTATTTGCCAGAAAGTTCACCTTACGATTTTCAGTACTTCAGATAGAAGCGTTTCATGCACAGTTGATCATTATATTCAAATTTTCAAGTAGAGAAACTTCTTGTTGAAAATAGCCTTAACTTTTATTTCTTGGTTGCATGAGTTTTTGACAGCTCCACTCGAAAAAACCTCTTCCCTGCGAATTAGCTTTTGGTTTAATTTAAGCCTCTTTTTCGCCATCTTTTACGCTGCTTTAGGACTTGAGAAAGCGTTTAGAACAGCATACGTTGTGCAAGATGATGCGCGAGAGTATGTCTTTTGGATGCAGCGCTTCATCAATCCAGATCTGTTTGCTCACGATTTAATTGCTGACTACTTTCAATCGATTACGCCTATTGGATATGCCTCAACCTATCGCATCATGGCGAGCTTTGGTCTTTCGCCCCTCTGGCTCAGTAAAGTTTTACCCCTCATTTTAGGGTTGATTCTTACCACCTATTGTTTTGGTGTTTGCCTTCAGCTTTTTCCAATCCCTGCGGCTGGCTTTATTTCTACATTGCTATTAAATCAAAGTTTGTGGTTCAAAGATGACTTAGCTTCTGCAACGCCAAGAGCCTTTGTATACCCAATTTTTTTAGCGTTTTTATACTATCTGCTGCGGCGATCGTGGCTTGCGGTCTGCGTCACGATCGTGTTGCAAGGGTTGTTTTATCCCTTACTACTCTTTCCCTCGATGGGGCTTCTCTGCCTCAGGCTCATCAGGTGGCAACGCTGGCTGCCTCATCTGACGCCCAGAAACGGGCTTTATCTGTTGTTGGTTGCGGGGTTGGGTTTTCTGTCGTTATTGCCTTACATCATTGCGTCCGCTGAGTTTGGTCCTGTAGTCACTGCGATCGAGGCGAAAACGATGCCGGAGTTTTGGCCTGGTGGTCGTCATCCGTTCTTTGATCACAATGCCTGGAGGTTTTGGTTGATCGGCGAACATAGCGGCATCTTACCGCCGTTACTACCCCCTCTCATTTGGATCGGTTTGTTCTTGCCGTTTGTGCAGCGAAAGGGCGCTCGCTTTCCTTTAGCCTCTCGGCTTAGAAACAGCATTATTTTGCCCCAACTTTTGATAGTTTCTTTAAGCTTATTTTTTGCAGCTCATGCGCTTTTGCTAAAGCTCTTTTTCCCAACTCGCTATACCGTGCACACGCTACGAATTGTGATGGCACTTGCGGCTGGAATCACAATCATCATAGTCCTTGATGCCATTCTTTCTAGGTGTGTGCATATGGCGCGATCGCATCAGGTGGGACAAATGGTTTGGACGATCACTGCCACTATTGCTATCAGCGTTGTAACAGTTCTCTATCCTCATGTTTCCGGCACGTTTCCAGCAACAAACTATCGAACCTCGAATGAGACGTTGTTTTATCAGTTCTTGCAGAAACAGCCACAGGAAAGTCTCATTGCGACCCTTTCAGATGAAGCTAATAGTATTCCGACCTTTGCCCAACGAGCCATCTTAATTGGCAAAGAATACGCGCTGCCGTTTCATCTCAATTATTACCGTCAGATTCGTCAGCGAAGCAGCGAGTTAATTCATGCTCAGTACAGCCAGAACTTACTCTTTTCGCAACAGCTTATTCAGAAATACGGAGTTGATTTCTGGTTGC
Source organism: Leptolyngbyales cyanobacterium (assembly GCA_038253425.1). GTDB lineage: Bacteria > Cyanobacteriota > Cyanobacteriia > Leptolyngbyales > Leptolyngbyaceae > Stenomitos. The sequence goes on from JBBSHC010000045.1 coordinate 1,789, forward strand.
TCGATCGCACCGCATTCACACCAGAATATCTGGCGGACAAACGCTGGTTGCAAAGTTTTCAACCTGCCTTTCAAGAGAGCATCACCAGCCTCAAACAAGGCACTACACCAGCATTGAAAACGGTAGCAAAACGCTGTGCTGTCTTTGAAAGTGAAAGTCTGGTGCTGCTGGATGCACGCTGTGTGCTTGACGTTACACCCTGAAAAAGGAGTAGCCGTTAAGCCAGAATTCTTGTGCTGCCATCAAACTCATTCTGAGCTATTTTCGCCGGGATAGGGCGTGAGAATTTCCACGCCTGTGTCGGTGACGGCGATCGTATGTTCACTTTGGGCAGAGAGTTTGCGATCGAGCGTCACAGCCGTCCATTTATCGGCAAGGACTTTCACTTCCCAGGTGCCTTCATTAATCATCGGTTCAATGGTAAACACCATGCCGGGTCTCAGCTTTTTGCCTGTACCCGCTTTGCCATAGTGTGGGATTTGCGGTGCTGTGTGAAACACTCGGCTGATGCCATGCCCCACAAAATCTTGCACGACCGAGAAACCTTGCCCTTCGGCATACTCTTGAATCGCAGCGCCAATGTCGCCAATTTTGGCTCCGGGTTTGACCGCAGCAATACCCCGACGACGGCATTCATCAGTGACTTCGACCAATTTGCGTGCGATCGGCGACGGTTCCCCTACAAAAAACATTTTGGAGGTATCGCCGTGATAGCCATCCAAAATCACTGTCACGTCGATGTTGATGATGTCGCCATCTTTCAAAAGCTGCTTCGCGTTGGGAATGCCGTGGCAAACGACTTCGTTGACACTGGTACAGATCGACTTTGGAAAGCCTTTGTAGCCCAGTGGGGCACTGGTTGCACCCTGTGCTTGCGTCCAGCGTTCGGCTTCGTCGTTGAGTGCGAGGGTGCTCACACCGGGCTGCACCAGCGACGAGAGGTGATGCAGTAGTTGTGCTGCCAGGTGTCCCGCCTGACGCATTTTATCGATTTCCCGTGGGGACAGGAGGGTAATAACTTCGCGTTCCATAGGTTCCTATTCTACTGACAAAGGGCTTCTAACGGGCGGAGTTCCGCCGAGGTGAGTTCGCGCCATTGTCCGGGGGCAAGGTCATCAAGTTGGAGGTGGGCGATCGCAACCCGTACCAGTCGCAAGGTTGGAAAGTTTACGGCTGCCGTCATCCGTCGCACCTGACGATTTCGCCCTTCTGTCAGTGTTAGCTCCAACCACGCAGTTGGGACTGTTTTACGAAACCGAATGGGTGGATCGCGCGGCGGCAACGCAGGCCCTTCAGCTAACAAGGTGACGGTTGCTGGACGAGTCCGATATCCCTGAATCATGACTCCCTGGCGTAACTGTGTTAATGCTGCGGCATCAGGAACCCGCTCTACCTGAACCCAGTATGTGCGCGGATGCTGAAATTTGGGGTCACTTAAGCGATGTTGCAGTGAGCCGTGATTGGTCAGGAGCAGCAAGCCTTCACTGTCACGATCGAGCCGCCCAACGGGATAAACATCTGGCACGGGAACATAGTCTTTCAGGGTACGACGAGGCTGCGCGATCGCGCCATCATCCGTAAACTGACACAGCACATCGTAGGGTTTGTGAAACAGCAGGTAGCGATACGGCACAGCGCTAATTGACTCTGACGCGAAAGCGGACTAAGCCAAAATTATTGCCTGCCGTGTTCGGGATATCACCCAGGTTAAAAATCACGGTGCCGTTTTGGTTGCTGGCATCAGGGCAGGTATTGCCTGCTGGTAGGGGTGCCAGGGGCGCAAAGATGGTGCCGCCTGTGGTTAACGCGCTATTGTTACGCCGAATCTGAGTAGTATTGGGCGTCAGACTCGTGCCTAAAGGAATAGGATCGCACAAACTAACGCCGATCGCGGGGGCAGATCCGTCGGAGAGGTAGTAAACCGTATACTCCACATCATCGCCGCTTTGTAGCTTCGTTGTATTGGGGTCGATGTTAAGCTGCCCGATCGGTGCGCCTTCTGGTTGCAGTTGAGCAAAACCAGGGGCATTATCGTCTGTGCCTGCGCCATCCACAAACGCACCAAAGTTCACACCACTCAGCGTTACACCATTGCGGAGAACATTTGTAATCCGTTTGACTAAACGAAAGGCACCAGAACCACCCACATCGGGCACGAGGGAAACGATCGTCGGCGTGCCGTTGTTGCCAGGATTGCCATCATTATCAGGATCAGCATCGACACCGTCACTCGAATCGTCTTGAACTGGTGATCCACCTCGGCTCTCTGCGTTTGCGTTGGCTGTGTTTTCAAATGGACCAAAGCCGTTGGCTCCAGTGCCAGGGGTAATGTTGACATCAAAGGTAATCGTAGCGATCGCGCCTGCTGGCAGTGTATCCCTTCCCTGCAAAAGATTTTGGTTGCTGCTGCCGTTAAAGCCTGCGTTGACTGTCAGCGTTGGGCTTTGAATGTTACTCACTGAGTTGAGCGCTGCGGTGGCAAACGCCTGCGCCAGATTATCGGTCAGTTGCAGCTTGAGCAGATCAGATTGCGGCGACTGTCCCGCCAAGGCAAAATTGCGCACGCGCAAGGTGTACGGAATGGTGTAAGTTCCGTCAGCATTCTGGGTTGGCGTACCTGCCTGTTTGGCGATACCTAGCAGCGGAATACAATCTCGCACGCCTAAAGCGGTAAAACCAAAGTCATCACCGTTAATGTTATTTGCTTCGTCAACAATTTGGAATACAGCCGATGTCTGGGTCGGTCCTGTGACAAAGGCAAACTGAGTGGGAATCCAGCTTTGACGAACATTGGGAATATTTGGGAACCCTGGCACCGCTTGGGTTGGATCGCCAACATTCAACGTGGTTGTTGGTGTAATAAAGCCTCCTAAAGGAGAGCTAACCTGAAGACGGATTCGTGGAGGAACGGCTTGTGGTGGAGCGCCCACTACCAACAAGTTAAAAAAGAGACCTTTGAAGTTATAAGTGGTATTCGGGCGTAAATTTGTTAATGTCTGTCGCCAAACCACTGGATTAGGAAAGGCTGCCCCTTGTACAGCAGGGTTCGTATTGCTACCATTAGGGTTTGAGTAGAGGTAAGTGTTGATGGGGCTTGAGCCAACACCTGCTCGGATAGCTTCGGCGGCTGAAACACCACGACCATTGACATCCGCTGACGCTCCTGCGGGTAATGGACCGTTTTGAATGGAAAGCCCACCTCTAATCGGAGGGTTATCGTCGGGATACACACCATCGCCTCGGTAGGGTATATCACTGGTGAAACTAGCCGGGTTACCCGGCGGTATGGGACCGACAACACCTGGAGAGATGGTGAATGTGCCGTTGTTAATAAGGTTAGTGTTTGGTGCCTCTACTGTACCAGCGGGGCAGCCGTTTGGACCGACCGCAGATTGTGCCTGGGCGGGTAAGGTTGGCAGTAGGGTCTGAGAGCCAAGAAGCAGGCTCAGAGACGATCGCACAAAAAAATGGTTTAAGGGACGGTTCATCGATCCTCACACGGGGTCAGGGCAATTAGGTTAAAGGAAGGGGGCACGGATCGCTCGTTGGCTCACATTGGATGGCTCATGGTTCGATCTGCAAATCTTGTTCCTGGACAATCACTTCAATGTCTCTAGCATCGCGGTAAAGGAATTCAACCCGTCGATCGCGGGCATAATCCACGCGCGTGTTGCCAGGAGTGAGGGGCTGACGCTCACCGAGCGATCGAATGGTCATCCTCTCTGGCGCCACCCCTCGACGCAGCAGATAGTTACGAGCCGTGATCGCGCGCCGTTCGCCCAATGCCAGATTGTAAGTATCGCTGGCGCGAGGGTCTGTATGTCCTTCAATATTGACAAGAATATAGGGATTTTCGACGAGAACTTGGGCGATGCGATCGAGCACTTTAGCGGTCGCTGGACTAAGGTTGGACTGATCGAGCGCAAAGTGAATGTTTTTGGGCACAGTCAGGCGCACAACTGTGGGGGGTGGCTCTGGTGCAGGTGGCTGCTGACTAACGGGCGTGGTACAACGGGGCGGCGAGGTTGGCGATCGGGGAGTTGGCTTTGCCGCTAAGGTGACTGGATTGAGCGATCGCAGGGTGGCAATCGGGGCAGGTTCGGAGGTGCCATATTGGGGGTTAGTGGCGATCGCGCTGATTTGCTCTCCTGGTGAGCCTGCGATCGTGGCGCTAAAGTTGCCGTTGGCGTCCGTTTTAGCAGTAGCGATCGGTTCACTCAAAGGACCATAGCCATCTGCTTTACCTACCACCTGATACAGCTCGATCGTGGAGCCAGGATCAGCTTTGCCCAAAACCTGCACTGATGACTGAGCAGCGTCAGGACTTAAAGCAAAGAACTCCTTGCTGACAAACTGCGGGGCATTAATCGCGGCATTGCCCGTTTCTTGACGACGATTGGGCGTATCGCGTCGGGGATTAACGCCATCGCCCCGCTGATACTCATACACGCCCGTACCCGGCTCAACGACAGAATCAGCATACTGATAGGCACCTGTTCCCTGTCGCGTGACCAGATCAATGCTCAAGCCTTCCAGGTCAGAGAAACGATTCGCCTCAATCAAGTTCTGGCGGCTGGTGGGGAAGGCTGCTACTACCACACCCGGTCCAGTTTGATAGCGAATCTGGTTACCTGTAACGCTGTGCTGGTTGCCCATCAGATAAATGGCTGCGCGTCGCAGTCGCCTGCCGTTATAAATAATTTGGTTGTCTTTAATCTGTACCGCGCCATTCGGTTTGAACAGGTAAACGCTGCTGCCATCATTGGCGCAGATCAGATTGCCCGTGATTTGGGTCTGGTCGATCGAGCCTTCCAGCCGAATAGCATCCGGCATACCGGCTACCCCATTCCCTGTAAGCACGTTTTCGCTAATTTGCAGATTTTCAGCGTTGACCGGGGTAATGATCGCGCTACCGTCATGGTCGGCAATCCAGTTTCGACGAATGGTAGTGCCAATGCCATCAAAAACGGAAACACCGAAGGCAGAGCGGGGAGAAGCTTGAGTGATGAGTTCTGAGTTCGTTATCGCTGACTGCTGACCGCTGACCGCTGACCGCTGATCCAACGGTGCGATTCCCAACCAGTTGTTCTCAATCACCACATTCTGCGCGGGTACGTCGTCTTTGTAATAAGGCGCAAAGTTAGCGGGTGTGGGCTGCTTGCTAATATCCGGTGGTGGCAGACGATGGGTCACGAAAATATCAGCAGGTGGCGTACTGGCAGTGTCGCGGTGAGTGGAGGTAAAGCCGTAGAGACTCAAACCGCGAATGATAATACGATCGGCAGCAACGGTAAGCCCCCGAAACACTTCTTTGCCGTCAGCAGGCGCGATCGCCACGACGGGTACAGGCATTGGCAACTCATTGATCGCTGATTGTTTAGCCTGATAGCCCGGTTGCGTGGTGCCATCCACGACCAATCCGGGACGCTGAAGCGCTGGCAGCACGTCTACCAGGCGAATAGTGGTTTGTCCCTCCGGCAGCTTGAACTCGATGCGTGAGGGTGCAGCAGCGGCTAACGGTTCGACCTGTGCCTGTTCTGCGGTCGAGAGCTTGTCTAGCGGTAGGGTGCCATTGACCAGCGCGATCGCTTCTCGTAAGGTCAAGCCATCATCTGCCTGCACTGCCCCATCCTGGTTGCTGGTCACCGTCACTCGTAAGGAGGGTGTGGCTGAAGTGTCTAATGCTTTTGCTGGAGAGGCGTTGGCTGCTAACGCCAGCAGTGATGTAGCAAGAACGAACACCCCGCCCCCCCGACATCCCGACTCCCGACTCCCAATCTTGTGATTCATACCATTTTGAGACGATTTGCTCATTGCGCGGTTGCTCATTGCGCCTGCCCTCCCTCAGTGACAGGCTGTACAAGCGGGACTGGTGCCGTTGCCACTGGTTTTACAAGAGACTCTTGCTGTTGGGGTGGAGCGATGTTGCGCTTGATGCCAAAGATGTCTGACAGTTGATCTAGCTTCAGGTTAAGACCCACGAAAAAGCCACCCCGAGCGCGATCGCCCAGGTCGCGATCGTTCGCCCTGCCGAAGCTATAGCCTGCCGCTACCCGCAGATTGGGGGTTAGATAGTAGCCTAATTCCGCTACAAAGCCCACTTCTTCAAAACCACTAGCGGGTTGCCCAAGCCAGCGCACCTCGCCCGCCACATCCCAGCGATAACCAAGGCGGTAAGTCGCCCGTGCCTGTGCCAGCGTGATGGCGTTTGTGCCGAGCAGATCTTTTGCCAGATACGATCGGGTGTTTCGCAGCGCAAATTTGCCGTAGAATTCCCAGCGGTAATTGGGCGCGTAGATGGCTTCCAGGGCAAACAGATGCACAGTCGAGCCTGTACCGCTACTAAACAGAAGCGTATCGGGAATGGTAGATGGATTCTGACGGTATTCGTAGCGCAGCAGGGCGTTGAACTTATCGCTCGTAGGATCACGATACGCCAGCCCCATCTTAAAATTGATGGTATCGCCCAAACCAGAGCCGACCAGCAGTTGATTTGCAAAATTGCCCTGGTTGTACCGTGCTAACGCCGTGAGGGAGGGCGAAAGTTTTCCGGCGACCCCTGCCGAAATAACAGTGTTGTCGCCTGCTTTAGAGGTGCGGTATTCGTACCGTGCAGTGGCTTTAAAGTTGGGGTTGTCGGTGTACTCCAGCCCCACGCTGTAGCTGTCGCCTTCGGTGATGCCCAGAGAGGCTGCGCTTTGTCCAACCGCAACAGGTTGGGCAAACTGTTGACCAGCAGTGGTGTAGGCAAAGATATCGCCAAAAATGCGTTCGTAGCCGAGGGTAGCACGAAGACCAGGGGCAAGCGTAAGTCGGTGATTCAGTCCGATCGCGCCCTGGCTAGTCAAGCCGCTAACGCCTGTCAGCACTGAGTAACGCCCCGTAACGGACGTGTTTTCTGTCAACCGCTGATCAACGATCGTATCCAGGCTGGTGATGGAGTTGCTGCGGTAGAGGCTGTTTTCAGAAAGAAACTGCTGCGCCAAGCGCAGGGTAATGCCTGGTGCGGCTGCCCAGTCTAGCGCGACCGTCGTGCGATCGGGATAGAGGGGGTCGGCAGTGCCAATGTTGGTCTCATTCTGAGCGCGGAAGAGGAGCGTTTTTGCCAGTGGCAGGTTCAGGCGCGACACAAGCTGGCTGCTGCCTTGGTCCAGTAGCCCTGGATCGATGCGGTCCTCGCGAGTGCGATTGAGAAAGTCGAACCCTAGCTCGGCAGCTCCCAGCTTTTGTAGGACACCGACTCGGATGGTCGTGAGGCTGTTGTCTACTCGCGTTCCCGGAATCGGGTCTCTGGATGGGTTGAACAGGTCAGCGAGTCCGGTTGAGGCAACCGACGTGATGCCACGAACGGCGGCGGCAATGCCAAAATTGATTTCGCGATCGACCTGAAACCGAAAGCTCGTGGTCGGTGTGACTCTGGCAGTGAGTTCACCCCCGTAGTTGGTTTGTCCCGGTGTAAAGCTAAACGTGGCATCGTTGGCAAAGTTTTCTTCGACCGAGCGGTAATAAGCCCGCGCCAGAAGATTGGGTGACAGGGTGCCGTTGAGTTCCACCCGATAGGCACTGCCCTTAATCGTGTTACGGAAGATTGAATCGTTGCTCGATCGCGCATATTCCGCCATCAGTTTGGCGTCTTTGCCAAGGGGAATCAGCGCATCTAAACCAAACAAGGCAAACGTGCGATCGCCCTGGTTTTCGTTGAGGTAGCTTGCTGCTGCCCAGCTTTCTAGCCCTGGTGTACGAGCAAAGTTGTACTGCGCTCGTCCTGCATAAAGACTCGTATCTTTGCCAGTGCCTTCGTACTGGTAGGTGACGACGATGCGGCGAATCAAGGTGCGCCCAAACAGGTCAAACTCCGTTGTTTGCACCGGGCGGCGGAAGAGTAAGGAGCCGCGATCATAGTCAAACTCGTAGTCCTGCCCCTGGTAAAGCTGCTTGCGATCGACCAACGTGCCCGGACGACCTAACTCTTCGGTTTCCAGGTACACCAGTTCGCTGCCTGCCTTCACCAGACGGCGTGAGAGGAAGTAGTAGCCGCTAGTGCCGTTGGGGGTAAACGAATCGCGCTGAAAGCCTTCCAGGTTATTGGCGTAAAAGCCCGTAACCTGAAGGTTGCCCAGGTTATAGTTTGCCTTGAAACCATGCAGTTGCCGATTGGTTGCGGTGTAGTACTGCGATGGCGTTGCCAATTCTGGTGTACTATAGTCGCCCCACAGGAAAAAGTCAGACCCGGCTCCGGCTACAGGCGAAGTGCGCTCTAGTTTCAGGTAAACGCTGTCGATCGATGGAGCTAGAAAATCGCTGGTAGAGCTATCGCCGTAGACGGGATACACCTGATCGCAAAATTGCGTGTCTCGAAACAGGTGTGTTGTGCCATCACATGCCTGATTAAGGGGACGCTGGTTGTTAAACGATCCGGTGAAGAGCCAATCGCCAATGCGTCCGGTAGCAAAGGCAGCCGCACCAAAGTCAAACCGGGGGGAACCGTCGTTCAAGCGATCGGGGTTCAAAAAATCTCGGAAGCTGCCGTAAAAGTCTGTTCCCGGTGCCCCTAACCGCAGATTAATCGACCCTGACACAATAAACGGTCGCAGGTTGGTAATAAATTCAACCTGTGTGTAGGCTTCTAGCTCAGTCGCTTGCGGTGACACACTTGACAAGGGAGCCAAGGGCGCGGGGGGCAGCACGGTATCAGAGCGCGATCGACCATTGTTGTCTTTTTGAATGGGCGTCAAGGGCGCATTCGGTTGACCCAGATTGAGCGGTTTTGCTTCCCGCAAATCGACGGCTGCGCGAATACGAACTTTTTGCGGTGCCAGGTTGGACTGGAGCTGCGCTGTGAAC